>QMTJ01000100.1 GCA_003651045.1 Thermoplasmata archaeon
TTCCCTTAATTTATTTGGTTGTTTTACAAATACTTAAATATTTCTTTAAAATTATAAAAATTTTATATATTAACATGGTTTTGGACTAAAAAAATTAGATTACAACTCTTCCTTTAACTTATTTTCAAATCTTTGTAACTTAAAATAAGATCTTTCTATAACACTATTCGCAATTTCTACTAAAAGAGAAAGATATTCCCCCGTGCAAAAAAACCTACCGTTTTTACCAATAGGCGCATCAAGACGTTCAGTACTACAGATTTCGACGATGATTTTCTTACCAATAGACTTCAACCCCGAGTTTTTAAAACCACTTGAAACCGCTATTTTTAATAGTCTATCAGCCGAAGAAACAGATTTTGCACCTATATGGATAATAGGTGACTGAGCTAGCAACCATAACAAACCTTTCTTTGCATTACCCTCTACCAACTGTAAATCATCAAAGGTTATCATATGATGCCATTTACCTAGGAATCTAGCATTCTTTTTATCACCAATCGCTGGTATCTCAAGTAAAACAATCCTCCCAGCGCAACTACTAGACGTATAATAATCATCAGAGGCGTTGATAATATCTAAAACAGGTAATACTTTATCATCAACCTTGTTTTCAAACCGTGACTCCTCTAAAATTTTCAGCGCCTCTGCTTTTAAATCTAAAAAATTTTTTCTAATTTCATCCATAATTTTTTATTCCCTCAACACACCTATCTCTGGAAAGGATAAACATTTTTCCCTTTCGATAATACCAACTGCTCTCAAAGAATCAACATCGATTTCTCTTAAAACTGGTGAAAGTAGTTCATCATGAGGTATAAGATTAACATCACTTCCCTGTGCAAAATAGCTGAATGCAGGTAAAACCAGAAGATTTTTACTATTAATCTCTCCAAAAAGGAAACATTTTATTTTTTCTTTTACACCAAGTTCACTATATAAAGCAATAGATGGGTGTTCATGTCCAAGGATGATATATTGTTGCCTAACTTTACTCAGATTCAAATTCTTGTGACCATGTATGAATAAAAAATTTTCTTCAGCATATTTATCATAGAGATTTATGTCAAATTTCCTTGTAATCCTACTGATAAATGTATCATGATTCCCTTTAACTACTGTGATATCATTAGAAAACTGTTTGACAAACTTAAAGAAATTACTTACTTCTTTATATTCATGGTATCCTGTCTCTGAAAACTCATGTTTAACATCGCCATTGATCAAAAAACGACTACCCTCATGCTTTTTGAAAATCAGTTTTAAATCTTCAATTGTTTTTTTGTATTGTATTTTTGGTATAAACATTCCTTCCTCAGCAGCAGCGGTTTCATACCCAAGATGAAGATCTGTAATTACAAGTAGGTTAAGACGTTTGATATAAACAGCAGGAAATGATTCAACGATTTCTATAACATCAAATATTTTCTGTGTCATATTTTCTCTATTATTGCTTCATGGAGTTCAATTAAACGTTGTCTTCTATCCTTCATTAACACGACATCTGCCTCTCCTAGCACGATAAGATTATGTGCGAAAGGTGAAGGGACCTCTGTCTTTGCTATCTCCCATGTAACCCTACCTTTTTTCATATCATCTATGAGTTTCTGTGTTTTTTCTATATCCATGATATCCTCCAGGATCTCTCTATATGTTTCTCTGATAACAGGGAAGTCTTCATCTATCATCTCACAGACACGGAGTAAACTTTGTGAGTTTATCTGCTGTTTCCGAACACTGATTTTATAGCCTTTATAGTTTCTAAGAACAAGGAAACTCCTAGCGGCTGTATGTCGGAAACGTCTTTTCATCAGCTCAGTACGGCGGATATTGTTTTTCAACAACTCTATAATATCAACGGTGTAAAGCTCTCTTATAGCTTTCTCAATATCAACCTTGATATCTCTTGGTAGAATTAGAGAGAAACCATTATCGTTAATGGTTGTAAGTACATCTGATCTCGTAGTTTTTCCTATGATGATGGCGAAAACCCGTGAAAGTGCATCATTTACTCTACGTCCATACAGAGTGTGAAAGATTAAAAGATTACGTTTCTTCAAATCCCTGGTTTCTTCAATAACTATATGGTTGTATGTTGGAACTTTTTTAAGATAGTTATATTGTGCTTTGAAATATTGTTCAATAGCTTTTTTTGATCTACTATCAATTGGAAGCGTTGATAACAGTTTCTTCATGCCTTGTTGATCGTTTTTCTTCAAAAAGTTGAATATTTGCTCCCTGAATAACCGTATCTCTCCTGCAAGCTCATAGCTCAGTGGTAATAGCTCAGAGAACCAAGCGGGAATCGTTGGTGTTTCTTCTTTTTTCTCTTCAACATAGCATCGCATCCCTCGTGCATACCGGAACATGTAGGTTTTACCACCTAATACGAAGATGTCTTTTTTCCGTAGTCTTTCTAGGAATTCCTCCTCGATGCTACCTACATACTGTTTTTTATCAACTGTGTATACATCAACTTTTACTTCATCAGGTATTGTACCAATGTTAAGATAATATATCACTTTAGTATACCGGCCGCGTCTCCCAAACATACCATCTTTTTCATCGAACCATATTTTACCATATATGCTTCTATCTTCAAGACTAGCGTAATGTCCAGCTACATAATGCAGTACTTGTATGAATATATCATAGTCTAGGTTATGGTAACAATAGCTGTTTTTCACAAGTGCATAGGCTTCATCTACAGACCATTTTTTATGTAATCCCATGCCTACGATATGCTGTACGAGTACATCAAGGCAGTTCTGTGGAACTCTTATTTTATCGAGATTCCTTTCAAGTGCACATCTTAGCATAACACCACATTCAACGATGTCATCTCTATCCATACCTATGATGATTCCTTTAGCTGTATCATTCAATCTATGTCCACTTCGCCCTACACGTTGCACGCATCTGGTTACTGATTTTGGAGATCCTATCTGAACAACAACATCAATGTGACCGATATCTATACCAAGCTCTAGACTAGTTGAGGAGATAACAGCTTTCAATAAACCCTTTTTAAGTTTATCTTCTACATCCCATCTGGTCTCACGTGAAAGTGAACCATGATGCGCAGCTATCTCCTCCTCTTTATAAACACCTGTGTTTTTCAAATGATGTACAACACGTTCTGTACCTGAACGAGTATTCGTGAAAACAAGCGTGGTATTATGCGCTGCGATGATCTCATCTAATTTTTCATACATTAAAGCATTCATAGCATCAGCATCAGTATAGATGATATCATCCGTAGGACATACGAGTTTAAGATCAAATGGTTTAAACCATGATACATCAACAACCTTACAACTCCTCATCTTTCCATTTTCATAGCCTACTAAAAACTTTGCAGCTTCTTCAAGAGGATACAAAGTAGCACCAAGGCCAATGCGAACGAAATCTCTCCCGATAACCTCACGTAGACGTTCAATACTTAGACTAAGATGAACACCACGCTTATTAGAAGCAAGCTCATGGATTTCATCAATAACAACCCATTTTACTGTTTTTAACTTTTCAACAAAACGCTTAGAGTTCAAGATGATAGCAAGACTTTCTGGTGTAGTGATTAAAATATGTGGGGGTTTACGAAGCTGTTTCTGTTTTTCATAAGATGAGATATCACCGGTTCTTATACCAACTCGAACTTCACCAACCTCATCTCCATATAACTCTTTAATCTCCTGAAGAGGAAGAATAAGATTCTTATAAATATCGTTGTTCAAAGCACGCAGTGGACTAACATAAACACAATAAACACCCTCTTCTAGTTTTTTATGTTTACTAAGTCTAAACAAGTCACTAAGGATAACCATGAAAGCAGAAAACGTTTTACCAGAACCAGTTGGAGCAGTTATCAACACGTTCCTGTTTTTAGAGATAAGTTTAAAAGAAAAACGCTGAGGCGGTGTTAAACATCGAAACTTAGATGTAAACCAGTTTCTAACATGGCTCTCAAGGCATGCAAGGTTTTCTTCATCGGACCAAGGTTTCTTAATAAAACTAATCCCCATAATGTAAAACCTGAAAGACAAAACCTGTTTATAAAACCATTCAACTGTAACTAATCCTTCTATGAATATGAATACTACGTTTTTCAAGTTCTTCAAAAAAAGACTTACATGGGACAATCTCTTCACAACAAAAAACACCATGTTCTTTAATTAAACCTTTTTCAATCATCTGAGCGATAATCGAAACAGGATAACCTGTAGTACGCATCATCGCAGTAATATTATTCTCTTCATCAAAGTAATCAATCATACTGTATTCTAAACCAATTTTATCCCCCTCTTTAACTCCACTACTGAATACCTTCATCAGTACAACATCTTTACCATTAACCGGTAGATTTTCCCATAAAAGTTTTATAAAAACATCTCTTGGTTTGATTTGTTTCCCGTTAATATTTATTGGTTCCTCTGATGCAAGACCTATATCCAGCAATGGTTTAAACATTTGACAATGACCAGGATATCTAATAGTTTTGTAATCCAAATAGCCTACTTTATTTTGAAAAGTATAAGGCATCGAGGAACACCCGCCAGACGTAAGAAATGCCTCCATTTTACCAAAAGGATAAGGAAACTCCACAGTTTCAATCTCAGTCATAGATTTTTTAGCAACTACTCGTCCATGATCTAAAACAAGAGCATCCTCAACATACTCATTAATCAAACCATTAGGTGAAAAAACAATCTGATAATTAAAAGGAGGAACAGGATCCAATGGAAGACCACCTACACGGATTTTTATATAATCAACTATATCAAGAAAATCAACGATATCCCTAGCTATAACAGAAGTCATACCAGGTGCTAGACCGCAGTCAGGAAGAACTAACACCTTATTCTTTTTGGCCTCATCATGCAGAGACCTCTGTTTCTCCACTATACTATTATTTCCACCAAGGTCAATAAAATGAGTTTTCTCTTCAATAGCAAATTTTGATAACTCATAGTTGAAATAATAGGGAATCGCAGATATCACAACATCGTATTTTTGGAAAAAA
>QMTJ01000101.1 GCA_003651045.1 Thermoplasmata archaeon
AGATGTAGACTACAAAGATGGTTTTATTTTAGTAGATTCTAAACAAGGACTAGGATGCCTAAGGATAAACACTATAATAGCAATAAAACCAGGACGAAAACACGAAGAAGAAAACGAAAAAAGAAAAATAAAAGATGAAGAACAAGCTATGGTTGGTATTGGTACCCTTATTGTTTTCATAGCAATGGTACTTATAGCAGCAGTAGCAGCAAGCGTATTAATCAACACTAGCGAAACACTACAGTCAAGAGCAAAAACAGTCGGTACACAAACCATACGAGAAGTATCAGCAGGTATATTAGTAGAGTCTGTCACTGGTTACACAAACCCCGGTAAAACAAAAATCACACACTTAGCATTAACAATCAGACCAAGAGCAGGATCAAAAGATATAGATCTCAGCCTCTGTACACTATCAGTTCTATACGACAACCTAACAATATTAACACTAAACGAATCATTAGTACAAAATGTAAACACTGACAACAAAAGCGTATTCTAGACACCAATAGCAAGTGGATCAAACTACACAATAAAAGATAACACTACTGAAAGAAACTTCGGCGTAATAGCGGTACACGACCCAGATAACTCTATCACAAACACAAACGGTATGAACAGCGGAGACCGAGCAATCATAATAGTAAACCTCAGTGCACTTATATCAGGTGGTGGATTACCACCAAGAGAATCAGTCTCAGGAACACTAACACCAGAAATAGGTATCAAAGCACAATACGATGTAACAGCACCCGCAGTATTCTCAAAAAGAATCGTAGATCTAGACTAAAAAAAACAACAAAACAATAGCAGAAAAAAACTCTCTATTTTTATTTATCCCATCTCTCTAATTTTTAAATACTTTTAAAAACAAAAAAAACTTTTTCTTTTTTTAACAGCTTAAGCTTATTTTAAAATTTTAATTTCCTTAAAAACAGCGAGCTCAGCTTTCTCATCATTAAACCTAATCGGACGAGTACTGACCTCAACAAAAACCTTATTATTATCCTTCGTTAAAAAAACAGTTTCAAAACTAGAAACATCCTCACCCTTCAAACGATTTAAATAATACTTCTCAAGACCTAAAAAACCCTCAGGATCAATAAAATCAAACAAACTCTTATCCACAACCTCCTCAGCCTCATAACCGAGAAGGTCTGTAAAAGACTTATTAACCTGCCTCAAAATACCACGCTGAACCACAGCAGCACAATCCTGAATTTTATCAAGAATACCATGATACTCTACCTCCTCACCATCCTCAACAATAGATACATCATCTGAAACAGAAGAACCAACTTCAATCAATCCCCTCTGCCTCTCCAACTCCCGCTCCCTATTATAAATCTCATTTTCCAACATTTCAAGCTTCTCACGCCAACGTACAAACTTGTTCCTCCTCTCATCAATACTAATTTTCTCCTTGTTAAGCTTATCCTCAAGTTTCTTCAACTGCTTCTCACGTTCATCTAACTCTCGCATCAAAGCATTCAATTCTTCTCGTTTTTTCCTCCAACCAAAAACATCAAAAAAACGATACAAACCCCTATCAACACGACCTGAAACCTTACCTGATTTCTCCTCCTTCTTAGACAACTTTGACTCTAACCTCTTCAATTTTTTCTCTAAATCTTTATTTTTCTTCTCCAACTCAATATTCCTTTTCTCCAGTTGTTTAACAATTTTACCAAAATCAACATCATCCTTTGAACCAACCTCTACTCTCTTACTGGGTTTCACATTTATAGAATCAGAAGAATCATCCCAAGACGACACAAATCTACCCACAAAACCTATATCACCAACCCTACCATTCCTATCCTTCACAGGAAAACTACTCCAAGAAATCATAATCTCATGACCATTACGAGTCAACAAAGGAAGCTTAAAATCATCAATCAACTTATTCCTACGAATATACCTAACCATCTTCTCCCATACATCCAAATAACGCTTAGGCACCAGAAAATCAAAAAAACGCTTATTAAACACCTCCTCCTCACTATAACCTGAGACGCGTTCACATTCCTCATTAAAACTAACTATTTTTCCACTACGATCAATACTCAAAATCAAATCTTTACCACGAACACGTACAGTTTTATCTTCCTTTTCCCTTAACCCCACAATAGATTCAACCATATATTTTTCCCTTAACAAAAACAACCTGTTGCAATATTAAACTATCTTTATACTATTCTTTAACTATTTTAATAGTTTTTGTTTTAACCAGAAAAAAAACAAAATCAATAAAAAAAAATTACCAAGAATATAAATAACATAAACTTTATTTCTAAAATTAGAAAAACATTCGACAAAAAGTATAACAACAAATAAAAAGTATTTAAACAAGTTTACGATTATTAAATTCATAAAATTACCTAAATTTGCACTCAACAATAGGAGGGGTATAAATAAAGTTAAAGATGGGAAAAAATGAGGAGGAATCAGCTGAACAAACAGCTGATGAAAAAAACTCTGCTTCTGATGAAGAAAAAAACAACGATGAAGTAACTGAAACAGATAAAAACGAAGAGAAAAACACTGAAAAAGCAGAGGAAAACACAAATGCTGACAAAAAAAGTGATACCGATGAGTTAAGAAAAGTCATAAAAGTCGGCAACAATGAAGAAAATAAACAAACAGAAAAAACACCAGAACAAAACATACCAGAAAATACCGAGGAGACGCCAAATAGAGAAACATTGGAGCAAAAAAGAGCTATACTCCAGAGTATAAAAGATTTTGATTTTCAAATAAAGAAAAACCAGGAAGAAATAGCTGCTTTAAATAAAAAATTAGATTCTGTCTCCAAAGACCTTGATGACCTAGTAAGCCTATATGAAATCGTATCAGAACAAATGAACCCGTTTGTTGGTCTTTCAAAGGTTACTAAGAAGAGGATTGAAGCTTTAGAAAATTTCACAAAAGAAATCGAAGATTTAAAAACAAGATTAGGGGATTTAGAAGCTTTTGCTGAACAAGCAGGTGCAAACCTCCAAAACCTTAGAATGCAAAGAGAAAACGAAAGTATTGAAACACAAAAAACCTCTGCTGCAACTGCTTCTATCCAAAAAAATGAATTATCAGATGATGACTTTGATGTCATAATAGAGCGGTCTTTAAAAGCACTTACTCTTGAACAACAGATCGACACAGCAATTGATGAATTTATAGAAAATTTAAAGATGTAAATAGAATATTAGGTGAAATGGTTTATGGGAGATAGTGAAGATTTAAAAACAAATAATAACTCTTCAGAAGATTTTGATATTGGAACTGAACTATCTACCCTTGTCGCTGAAAATGTTATTCCTTCTAAAATAGCTGAAAAATTAGAAAAAAAACTGAAAGAGAAAAAAATAAAACTCAACAGGGAACAGTTTAACGTTCTTATAGAAAAAATTACCAGTATAATGCGTACTTATTCCAAGTTTGATCTCGCGGAGAAAGAAGATAAAGGTAAACAAATGCAAACGCAACCTTTGGAGATAAAAACAGATACAAACATGCAAAAACTTGTTGAAACCATTGAGAAACTAGAGGAGAGAATAGCTAATATAGAAACTGAAGTTTTAGGAAAAGAAGATAAACAAGGTGAGACAGATACACCGAAGATTGTTACAACCGAGGATATAAAAGTCCCAGGTGAGGATACATCAGTTTCTAATAAAGAATGGAGAGTAGATCCACTTACAGAGATACCTAATGACCCTGAAAGTGTTATTATTATAATGAAATGGCTTCAATATCTTATAGATAGATGTGGTCGTAAAAATCTTTCAAATATCCTTGATTATTATGTAGATATAGGCTGGATTACTCAGGATGTCAAGATTAATTTAATTGATTATTCACAGGGTATTACTGAAGAGACTAAGAAAAGTGAAAATACTCGTGTTAGAGATGCAGCTGAGTTGCCATCTAGGGATCATATACAGTCTCTAATATTTATACAGAAACTTAAAGGTAGAGAGTTAGATAGGCATTTTATAGAGCGAATAGATAGCGAGATCAATAGGATTACAAAAAAACTTGATAACTATCAATTCAAATAAAAATATTTATTTACTTGTTTTTTGATATTAATTTATAAGTCTCACTAAAATTTGATTTAGAGGGGATACTTTACAATTAGGTAACTCACTAGTTGGAGGTGGTATGTACATATGGGGTTTTCATTGGTAGCTGCCGCTGCAATTATAGGTGTAGCTGTGCTGATATGCGTAGAGACAGCGGTAGAAACCACTATACCAACATTAACTAGTATACATGACGCCTATAAGGATATGAGAGATAGAGCAGTTGACCGGGTTCAAACAGATATCAACATTACAAGTGCTATCACTTCAAATAATGGATCTAACTATGATTTAAACGTAACTGTAGAAAACACAGGTAGTGTTACATTAGAAACACAATATTTTGATATCTTAATAAATGGTACAAAACACACGTTTACTTGTTCAAAATCTTATCTTTACCCTGAAAAATATGTATATTTCAACATTGTAAACCTAAATGGAACTGGTAAAAAAAGGTTAAAGGTTGTGACCAATAACGGAGTATCAGATTATTATGAATACACGATAACATAAAAAAAGGTGGTAGATAGGTGGGATTTAGTTTAACAGGGACACATGTGATATTCTTCATTGCATCTGTGATAATAGCAGGTGCTGTATCAGGTGTTTTCATAGCTGTGATAAACGACGTCAGTAAGAGCTTCTCAGATAGAGGAGACAGAGTAGAAGAACAACTAGATATAGAATTCAAAATCATCAACGACCCAGATAATATACCTCTTTCAACTGGTAACTATTTATTCTATCTGAAAAATATAGGCGGCAGAGAAATCGCAACAACCAATCAAACATTTAACTTGTTTATAGATGGAGAAATCATAGCCACAGCTGATTATAATTTCTCAGACTCATCTATACAACCTGATAGAGTCACCACAATATATATCTCAAGTAGTGTAATCTCATCAGGGGATCATACACT
>QMTJ01000102.1 GCA_003651045.1 Thermoplasmata archaeon
ACCATAGATTTTTACCCATCCAGCTGGTGGGATTGTTTCAACCCTGGGCATGGGGTGTTCCAGGTTTATGATTTCACGGTTTCTACCAGCAGGGTTACCAATGAATACTTCAAGACCATTATGTTCCAAAAGAAATGAATCAGTAATCTTGCAATCTGGTGACCATTTAACAATAGGATCTGTGGACATAATCTCTTTTACAACATCTACATCAATATATCCATAGTATTTATTCCCTAGTTCCTCGAATTTTAAATCCCTAGGAGATGGATGGTATCTTGGTAGCTCGTATACAATGTTTTTTGATTTAAAAAAGATATAAAAAAATAGATCTTTGAATAAATCTTTTAAATGGATTTTTTCTAGTCTAACTTTTAAATCAAAAGGGTTGTTGGAGGACCAATAGAAACCATTAAAAGTCCGGTTTGTCCATGAATGTTTATACCCGAGTTCGAAACGTGCGATTTCACCAGTTTTAGTATCACCAATAACCCAGACGGCATTCATACAGCCATCGTTTTTATCTTTTAGATAATGTATCACGTCATCAATACTATTAGAATATTGCACTGCATTTCTAGCTCGTATAACAAGAGGAAACCCTTTATTGTCCCATAAACCCTGTGGATCTGTTGTCTCTAAAAACACGATTCCATTCTTGTTTTGATAAAAATCATGGTTACTCCATATATAACCTGGTGCAGAGGCCATGATGAATCTACACCCACGGGTTGGGTTTACATCAAGAACTATATTCCAACGGAAAGTGATATAGTAACTCCACCACCATCCTGATGCACCAGAGCTAGTACTCCACATAGAGTTAGCCATTACAATCTGACCATGAGTTGTCGCATTACCAGTAGCGATGAAACCATTACATTTATGATGAACAGGATAATCAATAAACTCTAGGGTAAAACCCAATGGTTTCACACATGATAAACTAGGGATTTCATCTTGTAAACTATGATACAAACTATACAATGGGTGGAAACCCTTCTGTAAACCATTATATGTAATTTTTGAGAGGAGCTCATACATTAAATTCAATGTAAGTATATCCTCATAGGTTACGTTTTCTCCAAATATTTTACCTCCTCTAAGGTTGACACCATCAGCTATACCCTGCATCTCCTGCTGGTACTCATTATAAACCTCGAACTTGTCACCATAAACCCTGGTGCATTGTGATCTACAGAAACTCCACCATATCTGCGATATTTTATCATGTTTAGTTTGAGAAAAATGTTTACTCAATGGTTTTATCATAGGATGATTATGAATCATGTTGCTCCAACGAGTTATTAAATCAATGATTTCATCAGCAAGTAGATATCCATACTGAACTCCTCTATTGTATGGTTCACCCTCGACGTATACGTACACCCATCCTTGTATGTTGTATCTGCATCCTCCGTTATATTGGTTTATAGGTGTATTGGTCTCCCTGTTTATTGTATCTATTACATCAGAAGTTTTGACAACATAGGGTGTTTTATTGTTTTTGTATATGTTTTTTGTCACTGCTGAAACGTTAAACGGGATTAAAACCATTAAAAATAGTAAACATGTTATCAAATAAACAAAGGTTTTCTTTTTCATCAGACATCTCCTTATAATATCATATTTTCATCATTTTAGTTATGTTATATTATGTTATGTTAATTAGTTTAAAATATTTATGCCTCTATTTATATAGTTAGATATTAAATTTTATAAAAAACTCTACAATTTTTTTTCAGTTTCAATTATGTTTTTATTTCTTTGAATAACTGTTTTGTTTCTGGAGGTGTGGTTAATAGGCTAACTATGATGATGGAGAATAGTGAGATAAAAAAAGCTGGTAGCATCCCTGGGATAATTAGTTCAGATGGTAGTGAATGCGATAGTGCAGATGCGACACCTAGTTTATCCCAAACTATTACAGAGACTGTACCAGTGAGCATACCAGCGATTGCTCCCCATTTTGTTGTACGTTTCCACCATAGTGAGAGTATAATAAGTGGTCCAAATGATGCTGCTAGTCCACCCCATGCAAAGGCGACTAAAAAGTAAACCACTCCACCTTGTAAAGCTAGTAGGAATGCTGCTACAGAGAGTAATAAAACTGTGACTCTACTATATGTTACTAGTTTTTTTTGTTCCGCATGAGGGTTTAATAGTTTATGATACACGTCTTCTACCATTGAAGAAGTAGCTACGAGTAACTGTGAATCTGCTGTTGACATGATTGCAGCGGTTATAGCAGCTATTACTATTCCTGCAGCCCATTCAGGTAGTATGGTTGTAGCTAATAGTGGCATTACTTTCTCTGGATCAGGTAGTTCTTTGAACAACGCCAAGCCTATGATACCGATTAAAACCGCACCCCATAGACTGATTATAACCCATGTCATACCAATGGCTGTAGTGTTCCAAAGTTTTTTTTCTTCTTTTATAGCCATGTATCTAGCAAGTATATGTGGTTGACCAGGGTATCCAAAAAACCATGCCATACTTGCGAAGGCGAATAGTATGAAAAATAAACCTGTGTGTCCAAAACTTGGGGAGAGTGTGTTGATGTTTATTTCTCCTATTTTTGTTAAAATAGTGTTGAATCCACCTATTTTAATGATCCCAGCTATTGGTAGTAAGACTAGTATACCTATAATTAGCATCCCTTGGAAGACATCTGTCCATGCAACTGCGAAAAAACCACCCATTAACGTATAAAAAGTTATAATAGCGAAACCAAGGATTAACGCAGTATGGTAATCCCAGTTGAATGTTTCACTTAATATTTTTCCACTTGCAACTAGTTGAACTGATACATATGCTACCATGAAAATTGTTATAATGATTGTTGAAACCGCTCTAATTAAATGGGTATCGTCTTTGAATCTATCCTCTAGGTAGTCAGGTATTGTCAACGAGTGTAGTTCCTCTGTGAATCTACGGAGTCGTTTTGCTATAACACTCCAGTTGAACAACGTCCCAAGCGAGCATGATATCGCAGTCCAGAATGCACTAACACCATACATGAACCCTCTACCAGGTAACCCCATCACTAGCCATCCACTCATATCTGAGGCTTCTGCGCTAATAGCAACAGGCCATGTACCAAGTTTTCTACCTGCTATTAAAAAATCATCAAGGGATTTATTAAACCTGGAGGTCCATAAACCAATAACTACAAGGATTATTAAATACACTATGAAACCTAAGAGTATAGTACTCATTGCATCCTCCTTTTACTCCATATAAGATATACAGCTGTTATGGTTACAACTAATAATAATGAGAACAATATGAAAAACATGGTTTCAACAGGGATCTCTACAGTTTTTAATGATTTCATCCAGGGTTCCTTAGCCCCTGCGTCAAACGTGTATAGTTTCCCATCTATTGAACCAATGAAAACCTTTCCATCAAACACAGTAGGGGATGAAACAAAAGGAGTAGTAACATAGTTATAAACTCCTTCTATCTTGTAACTTGGGGCGATACTCCAAACAAGTTCACCTGTTAACGCGTTTAAAGCATATACCCTACCGTCATCGCATCCGAAGAATACAACACCACCGTAAACCTTTGGGGAGGATTGTATACCTGCTTTACAGGTGAAAAACCATTTAAGTGTTCCATTATCCGCGTTTATCGCATATAAATTATTATCCAATGATCCAAAATACACAGTATCCATCCATATCGTAGGGGTTGAAACCACTCCCCATCCCGTGGTGAAATTCCATTTCAACTCCCCATCTATCTGGTTTAACGCATAGAGATTACCATCCCATGATCCAAAAATTATAAAATCTTTATATACTACGGGTGATGAGACAATACTATCTTCTGTCTGGTGGAACCAGATTATTTCACCATTGTTTTTATTTAGTGCATAAAGCCTTCCATCATTTGAACCAAAATACACAGCATCCCCTACTACAACCGGAGAAGAATATATACTATCATCTGTAGTATAACTCCATAACATCTCCCCATTCAGCATATTCAATGCATAGATTTTTCCATCAAGTGAACCACAATATACAACCCCTTCTGAGACAAATGGTTTAGACGAAACAACACCTATGTTCTCGTTTCTCCAAACAATATCACCATCTACAGATGTTAACGCATATAAACCATCACTTGAACCAATGAAAACCCTATTGTCAACTACAAAAGGTGACGATCTAGTACTCCAACCTATTTTTTTTCTCCATAACTCTCGTCCATTGTTTGAATTAACCGCGTATACTTCTCCATTCCATGAACTAAAAAACAAGGTTTTATTGTATAGAGTAGGTGAAGAGTAAACCTCATTTCCAAACTCACCATTTTTTGTTTTAAACTCCCATATAACACAACAGGTTTTTTTCTCCATAACATTATTGTTTTCTTTACCACTAGGTGCATGATAACAAACTTTAGATGAAACAGGATACAGTTGAACCCAGCCGCAAGAAGGTGTATCAGTTAACCATTCAACTTTTTCTTCAGATGGTTTATCTCTTCTACCACCAGGAGTCCCCATAAACACCCATAGACCAAGTTTTTTCATCAACTCTGAATCAGTTATTTTACAATCAGATGATTTAATATTAATAGGATACGTGGACATAATTTGTTTACCAATTTCAACATCAATTTTCCCATAAAACAACTCATCTAATTCCTCAAATTTTTCTTTCCTTAAAACACCATGAGATTTGACTAACTTAAGTTGAACATTAGTAGGGAGTAAATTAAAAATATAACCTTTCAACCCAAAGAGTTCAAGATTCACCCTAGGGTTACGCGGTAGATTGTAACCATAATATACACCATTAAATGTACGTTCCACAGGGTGATTAAATAACGTTAACTCTAACGATGCTATTTCACCAGTTTTAGTATCACCAACAAGCCATTGATTAGGCATTAAACCATTATTATCCTTTACTAAAGAATGAACAACATCGTCAATGCTATCGCTATATTGAACAGCTTCTCTAGCGCGAACTACAACA
>QMTJ01000103.1 GCA_003651045.1 Thermoplasmata archaeon
CATAGGTACCACAGCAGAGGAAAAAATCCCGTCTAGCAGAGAAAAAGCAAATAATAATATCGCTAGAGATAGGAAACAAGGTATAGAGCCTGTTCTAGCTGTGAGCTACTATGAGTATGCTGAGAGTTTAAGTAATGATTCTTCTTTTGATTCAGCGCTTATGTACTACAAACTAAGTAGTATGATCGCTGGTGCTCTTAGTTTCACAAATGCTACTGTGGGTGCAGCATCTTCTAGATACGTGGGTATATCCATGGGTAACCCTACATATTTTAACATATGGGGTTTAGAAGAGACAGACGTTATCATTATCGCAATTCTTATTGGTGGACTTGCTGGTTTAGGAGTTGGGTTAATAATATGTGGTTTATCGCAGAAGAAAGAGAATGGTAGAAAAAAAGAAAACATTAGGGAATATATAAGGGTTAAACCAAAACAAGATTACCCTGGTGGTGAAATACCACGTAGTATTAGGGATTATTACAAAAAAAACAAATAATACCTCTAGTTATAGGTTTCTCTTAAAAATGTTGATATCTGGTGAGTTATTTAAAAATAGAATATTTGTTAAAAAACCAAGAGATATAGGGCGTCTTTACAACAAAAGTTGTTTTGGTAGATTAGTTGATGAAAAACTGCAGCTTGATTTAATTGAAGGGGTTTTTTTATTTGATCAAGGTAAACTCAAGGTTTTTCAAGATAAAAAAGAAATAACTTTTCAAGAACTTATACAGTTAGCAGTTCAGCATGTATCTGAGTTTGAAATTAAATATCTAGTTTTCAAAGATTTAAGGAACAGGGGTTTATTAGTTAAACCAGTTGAGGATGAAACTAAAAAAAGGGTGAGTTTTTATCAGTTTAAACAAAAAAAAGATAAATGCAAAGGTTACGACACGGTGAATGGTGTAGTTGTTTCTGTGTTTTCAGAACGGGGTTTTTTTGATATAGAACAGACTGAAAAGTTGATAAAAGAAGAAAATGAGCGAGGTAATGATCTATGGTTTGCGATAGTTGATGAAGAAGGGGATATCACATATTATACGGTGTCAATGGTGGATATTAAAGGTGGGATAGGTTCGCATGTTTTTCCAAAATGTATAGGTTTTCTTCTAAGAGATAGGGTGGTGGTTTTTGATGAAAAAGCTTCTAAGATGTTGTTTGAGAAAGAGTTTTTTGGTAAACCTTTCGGTAGTGGTTTACAGTTGTCTATGGTAGAAGCGTTGTATCTGTCTCATAATGGTGTACTGGTTGTTAGGACATTGGATGGAGAAAAGGTTTCTAGTAAGAAGTTAGAGGAGTTGATTGAAAGAGTTCAACCTGATATTAAATCTAGGGTTATTGTTTATAAAGATTTGAAACAGCGTGGTCTTATTGTTAAAACTGGTTTTAAGTTTGGTACCCATTTCCGTGTTTATACGAAGAAACCTGGTTTAACACATGCTGAGTATTTGGTTCATGTAGTTGATAGAAAATATAAGGGCGTCTGGGCTGAGATTAGTCGGGCGGTTCGTCTTGCTCATTCTGTGAATAAAGAGATTGTTTTTGCAAGGGTTAACAGTGATAAAAAAGTAGAATACATAAGGTTAGGGCGTTTACGGCCGTGATTTTCCTTTGGAAGAAAAAAACCTTTTGTTAACAATTGTTAATTTTAGTTTTTGGTGAGGCATAATTTTTTTATAACCTTTTCACGATATGCATAGCTTACCAAGGGGGAGGAAGAAAAAATGTTACAGATAAGATGGCATGGTCATGCATGCTGGGAAATCACAGATAATATCACGCTAGTGACTGATCCACATGATGGAAAATCAATTGGTATACCTGCACCAAATGTAACAGGAGATATTATCTTGGTATCACATGACCACTATGATCATAACAGTGTGAAAACTGTTGAAAAAGAAGGATCCAAAGTTGTAACAGATGAACGTAAACGCACCATCCAGGGTATTGAAATACAAGGCATCCCATCCTATCACGATGAAGAAAAAGGCGCAAAACGTGGGAAAAACATTATCTTTAAATTCACAATGGACGGTATCCGTTTTTGTCACCTTGGCGACCTTGGTCATGAACTAGATGAAGAAACCATTCAAAAAATCGGAGAAATAGATATACTTTTCATACCCATAGGCGGAACATTCACCATAGATAGTAACCAAGCCTGGAACGTTATAAACATGGTTAAACCGAAAATAATTATACCGATGCATTACAAAATCGGCGGATTATCACTACCTATAACTGGTATCGATGATTTCCTAAAGCAAAGCAAATACAAGGTTATACCTGTTGGAAACGAAATAGAAATAGAAAAAGAAGATTTACCTATTGAGCCTGAAGTCTGGACCTTTACACTGTAGCATTACGGTATTGAAACAAGGGTATACTACCTATATGCCAATTATACATATAAGGTAGTTGTGGACCAACAAATGGGATATCATATTTGAAAATATATGGAAAATTGTACCATGCTGAGTACCAGAAAACAGGCCAACGAACATAATGAAACAGTTCTGTAGGTGTAATCCATCCATCATTACTCAAATCAGCGACACCATCCATTCCTTGTAATAAAAAATATGTAAAAATACTAGATTTTAATTCATCACTCCAGTTACAAGGGCAAAGTAGGTATTTACCACCAGCAGCTAAAATTGTTCTACCTAGTTGTCTTAAAGCAAGCATTCTACCAGAATAACAATGATCAAGAATCAATGTTATATGTTTTGAATCGAGTTCATCAATCCATGAATCAAATTCTTTGTCAGATATTTTATCTTCATCAAATACAGTACTTGTTGCATTATAAGTAAAAACATAAGCATGACCCTTCATTCTCTGCAAGAGGGGGATCCTCCACCCATGATCTGCATAATAAATAAGTACAATATCATCTTCATTTTCTCTTTCATCAAGCCAGTTAACAATAGCATCATGTATTTTATCCTTTGTCGCATTCTCATTTAACAAAAACTTAACGTTTTCAGATTTCCAATTTTGAAAACTTATCAGTTTTTCATAAAAAGCTGTTGCTGATTCATCAAGATATTCCTCCCCAGAGTGTTCTATACCAGCGAATTCTTCTATACCCACAACCACGGCATAAAAATTGGTAGTTTCAGAATTTGTGGTTTCATAGTTTTTGTTTGTTTGTAAATTAACAACTTTAACAGCTGCCGAGTTAACAGTTGAAAAAAGAAGACTAAATAAAACGATTATAAATAAAATTTTTTTCAATTATTTATCACCTTACATTTATTAATATATAAAGATACAAAGAAAAATATTATAATCTATATTTATACTTTATTAAAAACCTCTGGGTTCACACAATTAGGTGGTATTTCTCCCTTTAAACCTATAAGCATATTCTCAGCAGCCGTAACAGCCATCCTCGTACGGGTTTCAAACGTTGCAGAAGCAGAATGCGGCTGCAGAACAACATTATCCAGTTTTTTCAACTCATCAGGGATCTCCGGTTCATGTTCATATACATCTAAACCAGCAGCGAAAATCCATCTATTCTTTAATGCTTTAATTAATGCTTTTTCATCAACAACCGGGCCCCGAGAAGTATTTATCAAAACCGCGGTTTTTTTCATCATACGTAACTCTTTTTCGCCGATCAAATGATACGTTGATTTAACTAAGGGGACATGAAGAGAAACAAAATCAGAATCTTTCAGAAGCCTATCAAGTTCTACTTTCTCTGCATTTAATTCTTGTTCCAAAGTTACATTCTTTTTTGTATTAACATAGAGAACTTTCATGTTGAAACCTTTACTTTTCAAAGCAAAAGCAGTACCAATTCTACCTGCACCAACAACACCGAGTGTTTTACCTGTTACATCCTGCCCTAGCATAAGCATAGGACTCCATCCTTTAAACCTACCAGCTCTAGTAAACCTATCACCCTCAACAATACGACGAGCAGTTGAAAACAGCAAAGCCCAAGCCATCTCCGCGGTAGTATCAGTAAGAACACCAGGTGTATTACTAACAGGTATACCTTTTTTTGTAGCAGCTTTTACATCAATATTGTTATACCCAACAGCATAATTAGCAATCATTTTCAATCTTGGTTCAGAGTTTATAACCTCCTCATCAATAGTATCAGTGAGAAGACACAAAAGACCATCCTTTCCTTTCAACCCTTGTATTATCTCCTCTTTCGTTAAAACCCGATCATAAGGGTTTACTTCAACTTCATGTTCTTTTCTAAGTAAATCTAAACCGGCCTCTGGGATTTTACGTGTTACAAATATTTTCATATTAGTAAAACCAGAAACACTATATCATTTAAAAAGTTAAAAAAATATCATTTTTGTTGTTAGGAAAAAATATTAAAGATAGTTGAAGTATTCTGTTGAGTTTTTTTACAATACATCTATATTTTATAATATCTTTATAATAAAAATAGCAAAATATATATAGTTAATAAGATAAAAAGACAGGTGACTACAATGATAGTATATATACGGTCAAAAAAATTCATAGCTATATTTCTACTAACTCTTCTAATTTTAAGCACAGCCATGCCTATCGCCTTAACAACATCTACAAATACCCTCTATGGTTTTGATAAAGGAGTATCTTGGAAAACTGTTGTACCACTTAAGAAAGTAACGTTTGTGAACTTTGATGAAAACAGTTTCCTTGATGATTATGCTTATCTCGCGGCTGTTCCTACTACAGTTTTTTATAATGATAATGATAAGTTGCTCTCGTATCCATTGCTTTTCTATCAGGATCCTTACCATGTAGAGGAGGATAAAGAACGATCTTTAAACGCACGTCAAGGTTTGGATTATTTCATGGAAGACTGGATGAGTTATAGTGGTGGTAAACTCGATCAGATGACACTGATTAACATCCCTAAAAGTAAGATACCAGGTACCTGGGATGCACGGGATTATGTCACTATTAATAGTGATAACCCATTTGACATCGCTAGCGAGATAGCGTTACAAGACTGG
>QMTJ01000104.1 GCA_003651045.1 Thermoplasmata archaeon
TTTTAGAGTTAGGTTTTTTACACCAGAGATAGAAGTTGATCTTTGTGGTCATGCAACTATTGCAACGTTTTTTACAATGGCGTCTAAAGGTTTCTTCCCTACTGATAAAAAATTGTTTGATGTTAATCAGGAGACAAAGGCAGGGTTGCTACCTGTGACAGTTGAGTTTGGAGATAACAGGACTGTTAACAGGGTTATGATGACTCAGAGAAAACCCGTTTTTAGAGATATATATTTAGATATATCTAAGATTGCTGATTCTTTGAATATTAAAACAGATGAAATCAACGTTTCTTTACCTTTGCAGAGGGTATCTACGGGGTTGTTTACTTTACCAGTTTGTGTAGAATCTTTTGATGTTTTAAGAGGCATGAAACCAGATTTTGAAAAAATAAAAAAGATTTGCAATAAGATTAATGTTGGTAGTTTCCATGTTTTTACTTTTGACACTCTTGAACAGAATTCTTTGTATCATGCTAGGAATTTTGCACCAGTTTATGGTGTGAATGAAGACCCAGTTACTGGTACAGCTAATGGTGCAGTTTGTAGTTATCTCGTAAAGAATAAAATAATCAAAAAAGGAAAATTTATTTGTGAACAAGGTGACATAATTAATAGAAAGGGAAGGGTAATGGTTGAAATAGATGAAAATAACATGGTTAAGGTGGGTGGAAGAGCAAGAATAGTTTTAGAAAAAGAAATAATGTTATAAAAAGAAAGGAAAAAAGAGTAAGGAGAAACAAAAAGAGATAGATTTGAAGAGGGTTGTATAAAAACCCCTCTCTTTAGAGTTCCTAATTATAGGAGTGGTTCATTTTTTTTTATTTGGTTTTGTAGTACTCCTCTAGTTGAAACATCATGTTTCCCATTAAACCCATAGAGGTGCTTCCCGCTTCTATCTCAATTTTTGGACATACACCATTCTCAGTCACCCATAGCGTTGTTGTGGTTGTAGTGTAGTACTGTTCTACTTCGATTTGTATTATATAGCAATCTTTGAATGTTCCTTTAGGGACAGTTACATCTTCTTTACCTACAACAGTTAAGTTAACATTTACATCTGAACTATACCCATTTGATGTCATAGTATATGTTTCATTTGCGGAGTATCCAACATATAATTCTTTTGGATTTGTTTTTGTCCAGTATTCTCCTGGTACATTGTAAACGATAGAGGAATTACCTGTTGAACTATTGGAGGTTAATATTATTTCATTGTTTTCTTTATCTACATCTACTATCATACTCATCTCCATATTTTGAGGATAATTATACCCAAGATTATATTCATAATGCAATAGTGTTCCCTCAGATTCTACCGTGTAACCTGTTAAATCACAGTTGATATCTATTGATTGACCAAGTATTTCAAAATGAAAATTTCCACTGCCTATTGTTTTAATACATTGCTGTCCTTGGTAGTTTTCCTCACCTACACTGGTAAATGAGATTGTCCCTGTTTTTTTATTATTTATGTAATACCCATATACTGCTGTACAACCTGTTTCTGGTATAGTCAAAGCATTACCGCCATTAACAATTGATTGTAAATTTATTGTTGGTCCACCCTCTACAGGGATCTTATCTATATTTTCGGTATCAGTCCCTCCAAATAACATGATAGATAATACTGCGCTGATTAAAACTATTGTAACACCGATTATAGCTAAAGTTTTTTTTGTGTTTGATAAAGATTTTTGGGTTGTATAATAATTAGTAGGTCTATAATTTTTAGAGTCATCTAAACTATTATATTTTTCTCCTGTAGGTTTATTTAATCTATTTTCATTCAATACCTGATCTGATTCTACTCTTTTGTGTGTATCTTTATAGTCGTTGTAATTATAAGCTTTGATATCGTTATAGTTGTTTTCTTTTTCTAAATAGTGTTTTGACATAATTGTTTTAACCTTCTCTTTCTGTTTTTTTATTAACTGATGTTTTTCGTAGTGGTCATATATAAATGTGTCCTGTGAAAACGTCAAAGTGAAATAATTTAATCATTATCTGAAATAGGTTGGAACAAAAAGCTTAAGTTGTCTTTTCCTCTAGAACGGGTTTTTTTCATTGATCAAGGTTTATTTCCATTCCATCACTTGCTGCTATAACTTTGACTCCTGTTTTTTTAGAAAGTTTTTCAGCAGTTTCCCATGGTTTTGCTTTTACCATAGTCATACCGAAATGTGTGAGGATAGCAAGTTTTGGTTTATTTATTGTGATTATTTTTTCTGCATCTTTAACTGTGAGATGATCTATTTTTTTATGGTTTTCACTGTATCGTACAACGTTTAGTATTAGAATATCTCCTTTGTAGTAGTTTTCAAGGTTTTTGAAATATGCTGTGTCTGTGATAAGTGATATTGAAATGTTTTTTCCATAGATGTTGAGCCCATAGGTTTCGACACCATGATGGATATGTTTGACAGGTGTTGAAAACTGGATGTTTCCAATTTTATACTTGTTTTTTTCTTTTAAAACTTCTATTTTTTCAACATAGTTTCTAACGTATTTTAAAATTACAGGGTCTTCTTCTAAAGCATCACTTGGTGCGAAAATAACGCCTTTTTTCTTGAATCCTCCGTTGGTCATAGCTTCGATTATAATGTTTATATCGTTTGAGTGGTCTATGTGGCGATGTGTTAGGATTACTCCATGGAGATCAGATGGGTTTAGTTTAGGTTTACTTGATAAACACCGTACTAGGGAGCCGGGTCCTGGGTCTATTAGTATGTTTGTGTTGTCGAGGGATAACCAGATGCCTCCTGATTTCCTTAGTTGTTTTATTACTACGAAACGTGCACCAGCGGTTCCTAGGAATTTGATTTTGTTCATGTTGATTTCTCTTACCCTTTTAATTGTTTTTTTGTAAAATATTTATATTAGGGTGTAGTTTATTTTTGTTTATGAATCTTTTTGAATATACTTACAATCTGGTTCGTCAGATACCACCTGGACGGGTTTCTAGTTACGGTGCTGTTGCTAAGGCACTTGGTGACATTGTTGCTTCTAGAGCTGTTGGTCGTATGATGAATCAGAATCCTGATGCAGATACTATGCCTTGTTATAAAATAGTTCATTCAGATGGTCGTGTTGGTGGTTTTGGTCTAGGAGTAGAGGATAAGATTAGAAGGTTGAGTGAAGATGGCATTATTGTGGAGGATGGTAAGGTAGTGGATTTTGAAAAAGTTTTGTTTACTGGTTTTAAAACTAGTTATCCTTTGAAAAAACTTAGGAGTGAGCAGATTAGTCTTAGTAAAAAAATTGTTTTAGAAGATGAGTTTGAGGAGGTAAAAACTGTTGCAGGTTTTGATGTAGCTTATCCAAAAAACGAGTTTGAACCAGCATCTGGTGCATGTGTTGTGATGGATCATAAAACTGGTGAGGTTTTAGAGGAGAAAACTGTTTTTGTGAAAACAAGTTTTCCATATATTTCAACTTATCTCGCTTATCGTGAGTTTCCTGTTATAAAAAAACTTTTTGATTCTTTGAGTTCTGAACCAACTGTTTTAATGTTTGATGGCAATGGCGTGTTTCATCCTTATGGTTTCGGTCTCGCGTCTCATGCTGGTGTTTTGTTAGATAAACCTAGTATTGGTGTTGCGAAAAACTTGCTATATGGAGAAATAGATGATGCCATTGTTAAAATAAATAATGAAAAAAGGGGTTATGTTTTTTATTCATCTGATAAAATTAGGAAACCTGTTTTTGTTTCTCCAGGTCATAAGATTTCTTTTGAAACCACTTTAGAGGTTGTTAGAAGGTTGAGTTTGTATAAGGTTCCTGAGCCTATTAGAAAGGCTCATCTTCTCGCTAAAAAAACATTGCTATCGTTATAGATCTGGTAGTTCTTTACTGGATATGACAGGTATGTTTATTTTTTCAAAATATTTTTTGTATTCTGTCACTTGTGATTTTTTAAGAGTTTTCTTGTGGATGTATACTCCTTGTACATCTGGTGTTTCTTGTAACGTTTTTTCAAGCATTTCATGATTTATGTTGCCATTTTCTATTTGATAAGTAGGTATCATATGACCGAATGCTGCTTTTTTTGTAAGTGCTATGTCTGTGAATCTTGGTGCATAGTGTCCACCGCCTATACCTATTAGAACTGTCTCATCTTTAGGTGTGTTTTCTTCATAATGATCGGATGATTTTAATAGTTCAAGTAATGATTTTGCTATAATGTTCGCTGGTTTTGGATTGCTCCATTCATCTGGTGTACTCCCTACTTCTACAAAAAACGTGGGGATAGTCATATATGGTCCATGGTGTGTTACTTCATATGAGACTTTATGATAGAGTTTTTCTTGTTCTGCGTTTTTCTTTATAATTCTTAGTAATTGTGTCATAAGTCTTGGTGAAGCTTTTGAAAGCATCCTAGATATGCCGCCGAACATTGCTTCGCCATAGTTTCCAATTGGGTGCACAGTTAATGTGGGGTCTCCTGTTTTGCTTCTATGGCGTGAGAGGAAGATAGCTTGTTTAGGTTTTACTCCTAGTTGTTCTTCTACTTCTTGTTCCAGTTTTTCATGTGTTATTTTCCTGTCTTTTATTGTTACCATGATTATGTTTTTCATATCTATATGTCTATATGTTGTGTTTCCATTGAATTCGTCTATTTCTTCCCATTTTGTTTGCTGTAAAAGATTTTTTTTAATGTTTATACTTGCAGGATCTACGATAGATGAAATTATTAAAATAGTGATATGTTTTTCACCTTCTATTTAAGGTGAAACAAGTAAAAGTTTTTTAATTTTTACTCTTTTAGATTTCGTTCTTCTTTGAGTATGTTTTTTAGTTTTTGCATTCTTACGATGAAATGTATTCGGTCTTCTAATGTGCATATTTTTGCTATGTATTTTATTTCTTCTG
The DNA here is from genome assembly GCA_003651045.1 of Thermoplasmata archaeon. Taxonomy (GTDB): domain Archaea; phylum Thermoplasmatota; class E2; order DHVEG-1; family DHVEG-1; genus B24-G9. The sequence continues at coordinate 4,873 of QMTJ01000104.1, forward strand.
CTTCTTGTTTTGTGGATAATAATCCAATGATCAGCATAGTTTTCAAAAGAGTTTTATATTTGTAAATATATAATAATTGTTGTACAGGTGTTATCTAAAAA
>QMTJ01000105.1 GCA_003651045.1 Thermoplasmata archaeon
ACTTAGTTTCTTAGGTTTTTCTTTAGAGGGTTTAGGTTTTTTAATATCCAGGTTAACAAGTTTTCCTTCTTCATCAAACCTGATTCTAAAAGTCGCAGCTTTTTTCTCTTCTCTAAGTTTTTTAACCTCAGCTCTAGTTCTAAATTTAATCCTAAAAATTGGATGACGGAAACGTTTTTTATGTTTTGCTCTTTTCTCCCTGGTTTTTAAAGGAATAGGTTTAACAGTATCAATAGTAGTTGTTTCATGTTCAACCTCTATAAATTCTTCTTTCTCTTCTACTTCACTCCTTGGTGCTACTTCAAAATCTTCAAATTCTTTTTCAAATCTTTTAACTTCGTCTAACAACTCAAGTATCTCTTCATGTGTTTTAACATCAGAACTTGTTTCTTCCACTATGAAAATCCTACTCCCTCAAATATTTCTATGTATCAAGGATTTACTAAACAATATATTACTCTTATGTAATATATTCATTATTTAGTATAAAGGTATTATGGAAAAAATTTACTACTTTTAATCTGTTTTTTTTATCTTTGTAATAAAATAACCCCATTTCCCCCAAATTTTTATATGAAAAAGTGATACGTGTCTTCAGAGATTTAGGGCCTGTAGCTTAGATTGGTTGGAGCACCCGGCTGATAACCGGGAGGTCGAGAGTTCAAATCTCTCCAGGCCCACTAACATTTACTGTATCCATTTAAGGAGATTTATCTTATCTCATCAAATTGATACTCATCCCATTTTTTAATTCCAAGTAGGATTTCTAATTCAACAGGTGTAACAATAGGTGTTTCATACTGCATATAATCATCAATAGCTATACGAGGACAAGCAGTTGAAACAAAACAATCGATTTCTCTAAAACTTTCAAGAGTCATTGGAGAGAAATAATCTAAAGCGATGACATATGATTTCTTATGATTCGAATCTAAAATGTTTTTAATCTTATTTACAAGTTCTATACGTTGCTGTCCTTTTTTTATTCCAACAAGTATTCCAAAAACTTTAGCATCTTTTGAACGAGCAATAGCACCATAACGCTGCCTAAGTATCATATCTTTTAAATCCTCCAGCTCATCACTTTTTACCTCATTGGTATAAGGGTCACAAGTGATAACTGGTTTTCTAGTACTAAGAAGTAAACCCAACGGGTGAAAACTTCCACTACCAACGAACATAAATAAATCAACACAATCAGCTATACATCGTGCCGCTGAAAAATTACATCCAAGTATCTGCCCTTTTGAAAATATACGTCTATCTCCTTCACCGATAACTGGTTTAAAATTGTTTTCCCTTAGCAAATTGCTGATTTCATCTAATAGATGAACATGTTGAGCAGTAGTTGCTAAACCTATTTTTTCCCCTTTTAAATATGGAATTGCTTTTTCTACTATTTTTGTAACATCAACATCTGCCTCAGCGTTTATAAAAACCATGGGTATAACTGGGTTTTTAACATATGGTATAGGGAGATGCCCTATCTGAACTATGAAATCAATTTTTAAATCCCTGAGTTCATATCTACCAACGTCGCATGCACCAAAACATGGATCACCAGAGATAATAACTCTAGAGTCTGTGTTTTTCTCTAGGAATTCTACAAATTTGTAAACATGAGATTTGAGACCCTCAGGTACCTGTAAAACAACGTGTTTATACTTTTTTTCATTAATAGTTTTAACAGCTTTTTCTAAATCAATATTGTACCCTAATATTTTCAAAAGTTTTAACCCCCAGTGGTTTTTCTCAGAATATCCATAAAAACCTTCATCTGATAATCATAAGAAGTATTTGATACATCTACCTCAACAACGTTCTCATCAGGGGTAACTGGTTCAAAGGAATTCTTCTGTTTCACATATATCTCCCATCGTCCATCAGAAATACTTTTCTTTTTAACTCGTTCTTCCAGATATTTTTTAACCATATCCTCTGGACAGTTACAATATAAAATCAAAAAATCAGAACCATTCTTAACAGCGACTTCTTTTGCTTTCTCCCTAAGATCACGTGTTTTAAAAGTTGCATCCAGGACAACATTTTCACCATTTCTAAGAAAAACACTAGCCTTCTGCAAGATTTTTTCATAAGTAACCCGCATTTTTTCAGGTGAATAAAGACCAGTATTATATGCATCATGATGCCGTTCAAACTTATCTATACCTGCAAGTTCCTTACGAACAACATCACTACTAATCAAACGCGTATGGTAATCCACAGCTATCTTACGAGCAAGAGTACTTTTACCTGTACCAGTGAGACCAGATGTGATAAAAAGTATAGGAGCTGTATCCCCCTCGAGATCCCTAGAAAACAATTTAGCATAATAAAAAGCTAATTCAAAATACTTTTTAGCAGAATCAACGATCTCTTTTTTTTCTTCCCTGTTAACATGTGAATCATTTAATTTAAAACCTGCAACCTTTCCACGGACATATGCACGATAACATTTATAGAAATTCAACACATCATATAACCCATAGTCACTATTTTTTTCAACATATTTTTCTATTAAATAGCTTGAAAGATAAGGCTGACCTAGATAATCTAGATCCATAGCTAAGAAACCAATATCAGAAGCAATATCACTATACCGGAATCGTTTGTTGAACTCTATGCAGTCAAAAATACAAACATCACCCTCTCTAATGACTATGTTACCAGAGTGGAGATCACCATGACAATCACGTATATAACCATTTTTTATTCGTTTTTCAAAAACATCTTTTTTCTTATCTAAAAAATTATTTGTCACTGTTTTAATATAATCATAAGTTTCAGAGGAAATTGTGACATCAATCATTGGTTTTGTTTGTTCAAAGTTTTCATCCGTGTTTTTTTTAATGGATTTAACAGTACCGTATTTATCAATCTCTTTAGATCTTTCACTAGAGTTATAAAAGTCAACTAATATACTACATATTTTATCCAAAACATTTTCATCTATTTTCCCTTGTTTCAAAAGTTTCGTCATAATGTTATCTTGAGGGAATTCTTTCATCTTTACAGCATATTCAACAACAGCACCCTCACCATTAAATGCTATATCACCGTTTTTCACCCTAATTGGTACAACCCTAAGATAAATATCTGGACATAGTCTCTTATTGAGTCTTACTTCTTCTTCACAAAAATGTTTTCTTTTTTCAAGTGTTGAATAATCTAAAAACCCAAAATTTACAGCTTTTTTTATTTTATACGCGTATTCACCTGTTAAAACAACAAAAGAGATATGTGTTTGTAAAACTTTAATAGATTTAACCTTTGAACCATACAACTCTGGTTTTTGTAAAATTTCAAATAATTTCAATTGATCCATTGTTAGAAAACAAGGAAAAGACGAGGGTTTTAAAAGTTTTATCTTTAAACTACTATTTGAACCATATCATCACAAATATAGTCTGTAATATAAGCAAAGAAACTGCAGCTGGGATAAATATCTTATACATACGCGTTGTATCAGTTTTTAAATAGTCACTACTCAAAACATTACATAAATGTATCGGCGAAATCAAATAACCCATTAACGAACTAATAAACACTATACTAGTTAAACCAACAATGTTCAACCCGGTATAACCAAAGAAAGGCTCTACAAGGAAATAAGATAAAGCTATAGCACCAAGGTTATACCCTGTGAGTATACCAAGGATAAAAGGTATAATAATTATAACCAGTAACGCCGGGAAAGGCAAAGTATTAATAATATCTGCTATAGCAACATTCGCACCTGATACCTGAAACATCTCACGGAATATCATAATCCCAAATATAACCAGTACAAACTTCAAAGTCAAGGATTTTTTAACTATATACAGATACTTTTTAAAACTAGTACCCGTGATAAAACCAACAAGTATTATACTAAAAACCACTCCTATAACAAACGATCTAATCTGAGAAAATTTAAAAAACCATAAAAATCCATAAAAAAACAAAGGCACTATAGTTGGTAAAAGATAAATAAGACCACTATAGTCTCTTTTAGAATCCACCTGCCCTGGTACCACTTTTACAAACTTTTTAAGAAGTATAAAACCTATAAAAACAGAAGCAATAAAAGCAGGTATATTCGCAAAAACCAGAACATAAACTTGTATATTTGAAAACTCTTTACTACAAATAATAATCATAGCAGAAGAAACAGGATACACTGTAAACCAGATGTGCCTAAACCATACATTAAAAAAATTTTTTTGATTTTTATCAAGACTATACTTATCCCCTTCTTCATCAATAACAGGTGCAGAAAACAATGCACCACCAGGAACAGGCATTAAACCATATACTGCAGGTATAATACCAATTGTACCACCCTTAGAAAAAATCGTTCTCAAACTATCTATCAATTTTTTTATCGCACCTGTATCCTGCATACATTTAGCCAAAACATAAATCAACGTCATCAAAACAGCTAACTCAACAGTCCCAGTATAGACCCTATGAACATCAAAAGAATAAACAATAGACTGCAACGGTTGATCATCAAAATGATAGATAGTTGCTTCAAGTATCGCCTTAGGTATATCATAAACAGTAATTGATTGCAACGAAAAAACACCAAGTATAATAGACCCAAGAATCAACGAGAGACCAAAATCAAACTGTTTACGAATTAAAATAATAATAACAACAAACGCAATAACTGCCCCAATAAGGTTTAACATCATCTTTTTCTGCCTGGTGAAACAAATTTCTATCTAATTAATCTTTATTTTCTAAAAAAAAGAAAGAAAAACAAACATAAATTATTTTTTTTCTTCCAACTGTATATCTGATCCTTCCATCCACATTTTTTCAAACTCTTTATTAAGAGTTTCAATGATTTCTTTCTCTACAGTCCAAAAACCTATCTCATCTTTTTTAACTGGACCAGCAAGGATCAATGCCCTATCATCCCCAATGATATAGTTTCCTTTTATTCCCTTATGTTCTTTAACATTCAAACCAGCTAGTTTCT
>QMTJ01000106.1 GCA_003651045.1 Thermoplasmata archaeon
ATCTCTTCTTTAATGTAACAGGTTCAACAGGTGTCGCTAGAGAAACTGCATCAGTTGCAGTATTACCTGAAGCAGTTGAATATGACGTAGAAATAGTTACACCTGATGGGTTGGAGATAAAACATGGTAAAAATGGAACCTACCAGTTTATCATTAGAAATAAGAACAAAGGATTATGGCCAGATCGATATGCTATCGATATAACCTCTGAACATGGTTTCGTTCTCTCATACATCCCATATACCGAAGAACTCAGTGTCTATGATGAAACTGCTGAAAAACCAGTTGAAGCTATTGTGAATGTAACCGTGTTTATACCATGGTATACTACTATTACATCTGATAAATTAACATTCACTGTTACTTCTCAAGCGAGTGAAGAAAAGAATTTTTCAAAAACTGTAAATGTTACAGCAAAAATAATCACTCCAAACATTTTTGAAAACATCTATCACATGTTTGAATCAGCTGCTACTGATATATGTCTTAATAATATACTTGGATGGTACAGCGCATGGTTCCTTATAAGTATAGTATTATTCCTGATATTAATATTTATAGTAACAGCGGTTGTACTTGCTAAGAAAAAATTTGTAGAACTAATCTGTTTAGATCGCATTAGAGAGATAACACCTGATGAAACAGCTGAATTCAAAATAACTGTTCGAAACCCATATAAACAGGTTTTAACCTATGAGCTCAAAGCTGAATATGAAAACTCTAACAGATGGAATGTTTCTATAGATAAACAACAACTTGTTGTTGAACCAGGTTTGTCGCAGGATGTTACATTAACTGTGAAACCTACTGATTATGTGAAACCTGACGACTGGTTAGAAGTTAAAATTATTGCGAAACCTGTTGAAAAAAATAAACCAGATAGGATTTCAACAGTTACAACTATTAAAAATGCAAAACCCGAGTTAAATATCTCTGGAGTCGTACACTGGCCACGTGTGTTTAAAAAAGGAGATAGAGTTGAAACTTCTTTTAAACTATTCAACCGTGGTAACGCCTCAGCTGAAAACGTTACAGTTGCTTTATACGTAAATGGAGAGGAAAAAAATAAAGTAGAAGGTATTACTATTCCCCGTGGTGGTTACGCAGATATTGAGATACCATGGATAGCCGTAAAAGGTAAAAACGAGGTATATATAGTAGTTAAATAATTCACCATTGAAAAACATCCTTAAAAAAAATAAATATAACCACGATAGGGGGTTCTTTGGTAACCACACAAACCACAGCTGTGTTATAGCGTGTTTCTTATGGCTGACAAAGTTGATAAGAAAAAAGAAATAGAACAGATTCGAGATGCAGAAAAAAAATATCAGTCTTACATTGAAAAAAGAAACGAACTTAACGATATAGCCAGGGTTTTACGTGAAGAACGCGACATGATCAATGAAAGCCGTAAAGAACTTAAGGAGGAGATGGAGAAGGTTAAAAAAGAAAGGGATGAACTAGTTTCTAAGATGAGATATCATAAAGAGATGCGTAACAAGTTTCAAGAGGAAGCGAAGAAACTCATCGAAGCTAAACGTAAAAGAAAAGGTGAGGTTTTCAAAAACCTACCATTGCGTGTGGAGGAACTCAAAGCTGATGTGCAGATGCTTGAATACCGTCAAGAAACTGTTCCGATGAGTCCAGCTGAAGAGAACGAGTTAATTGAAAAGATACGTGAGAAACGAGAAGAATACGAGAGAATGAAAAACCAGTTGGAGAAACAGAAAGAAGTAGAGATTGATATATCAGATAAAGATAAAGCTATTGATGAACTTTTCAAAAAAGCAGATGAACATCATAAACTTGTTCAGAAATATTATGAGGAAAATCAGAGGAAACATGAACGGTATATGAAACTAGTTAACGAGTTATCAGTTACTATTGCAGAGGCGAATAAGAAGCATGAGCAGTATCTGGAGATTAAGAAAGAAGCTCAAAAGTATCATGATAAAGCTTTTGAGATGAAGTCTAAGATTATAGCTATAAAAAGTGAGAGACGTAAACGTTGGGATGAGGCTAAAAAAGCAATTATTGAGCAGAATATCAAGGCTCGTAAAGCGGTGTTGGATGAAAAGAAGCTTGAGGAGATCGCTGAGAAATCTGTTGATGCGTTAAAGAAAGGGGAAAAAATTACGTTATAAAATTTTATTTTTTTTTAGAGGAAAAAACAGGGTTTTTTTCAAAATATTAGAATAATTTAAATATAAAACATTCTTGTATTTAATAGTATGAAGAGTTTATTTAAAATCATAGTGTTTTTAGTTATCATAGTAGTTTTTGTTTCTTCTATCTACACTATGTTTCTTGCTAATGCTGGATGTGAAGGAGAGGCAGGTGATATTGAGCCACCAAGGATTGATTTTATAACTGGTGATACGACTGGTGTCCCTGGTAAGATTACTACTATCACAGTTGGTTTTTCTGATAACGTTAATGTTACCAAAGCAGTTTTATATTATAAAGCTGCGAGTGCAGATGGTTGGAGTGAAAAATCTATTCTAAATAGGAGTGCTGATATTGAGATCCCTATGGGTTCTGTTGAGGATTGGTATTATTATGTGATAGTGGATGACGCGGCGGGTAATGGTCCGGTTGGTAGTCCTTCAAATGATGGTAGTAGATATTATGTTATTAGTGTTAAAGAGGAAGAGGTAGATTTGGTTCATTATGTTTTTGTTGAAGAAGGAACAGCGACTTGGTGTCATAACTGCCCAGATGTAGCGAATATATTACATGAGTTATATGAGTCAGGTGAGTACAAGTTTTATTATGTGAGTATGATTCAGGATAAAAATAGTAAAGCAAAGGATCGTTTAGAAAAAGAATATAATATATTAGGGTATCCAACGTGTTTCTTCGACGGTGGTTATGAAGTTGTTGTGGGTGACAATGCTAAAAGTGTTTTTGAGGAAAAATTATCTAGGGCTTCTAAGAGACAAGTGCCTCCTTTGTATCTGAATGTAACTACAGATGTTGATGAGGATAAAAAGAACTGTATAACCTCTGTTTTGATAAGAAACTATGGTAACAGTACGTATAATGGTCGTTTAAGGGTTTATCTTACTGAGAGGAATTCTTATCAATATTATGGTGGCGAAGGTGTATATCATTTTGGTTTTATAGACTATATTATAAACGAGGATGTAGAGATACCCATGAAGGGTGAAAAAACTGTTACAAAAACATATGATGTTTCTAGTTTTGATATCGATAATTTAATGATAATAGCAGTGATTTTCAACAATGAGTCAGTAAAAAAATATGCGAATCTACCTGATGAGAACCCGTTTGATGCGTATTATGCTGATGCAGCTGATGGAACTCTCGTTGGTGAAGGAGGATATAATCTACCACCAGAAGTTGGTATTACTAATCCTAAAAATGGTAAACTTCATTTATTTGGAAGAGAAATCATTACTACCCTTGGTCTTAAAACTATATTATTAGGTAGAACATGGATTACTGCGCAAGCTTCTGATGATTCTAAAGTAGTAAAAGTAGAGTTCTACGTTGATGATAAACTAGTTGCAGAGTTCACAGAACCACCATATGAATGGCTATGGAAAACACCATCATGGTTCAAATGTAGACATGAGATAAAAGTTATAGCATATGATGACACAGGTAAAACCTCTACAGCTACAATGGATGTAATAGCGTTCATCTTACTATAACAATCCGACATTTTAAAAGAAAAATACTAATTTGATTCTTCCTGTTTAATATATTCCTCTATATTTTCTTGATAAAACTCTATACCTTTATTTATCATTTTATCAAAGTATTCTATTCTTTCTTTATCGTTATGTGCACCAGTGAGTTCTCCATAGGCTGTCATATAGTATGGTTGAATTTTTCCACTATTGTTTCCAAGTGTGATCATTACAAACATTGGTACTCCACTTCGATGATCTCTATCATAGATCGAGAATGAATTTAGGAATTCACCAGATGCATGGTCGATGTTGATATGGAAGAAACTAATGTTTGAACCCTGATATTCTATTATTTGATGAAAGAGTTCTTTTTTTCCAAATTCAACGTTGAAGACTTTTTTTAGAATAGGATCCATTTTGTCACAAGCTGCACATACATCTGCTCTGAATGCTAAAAACACAGGTCCTATTTTTGTGAGATTATCCTGTACATAAGTAGGATGTGGTTGGTTGTTTAAAGTGTTGAAGGTAAATGTAAAATGTGTAACGGGGTTCATTTTTATACAGCTGAAACAGGTTGTATCAACAATTACTGCTTTGATCTCGTTATAGGTATCTGTATACAATAATAGAGATGTAAAAAAACCTGCTGATACTATTAGTAGCGTTATCTGAACAACTTGTATCTTTTTCATTTTTTTTTATCCCCTCTTGATTTCTATAAGGTTTTTAGGACAAGCATTTACGCATTTACCGCAGAGTATACATTCTAAGCTTCTATCCATATTTGGGATATCAATACCCATCGGACAAGCATATGAACAAAGATTACAATGGGTGCATTTTGATTTATCAACACTTACATAGTACATACTTATTTTGTTAAAAGGAGCAAGTAATGCCCCCACTGGGCAGAAATAACGACACCAACCTCGCTCAACAACAAAAATTAAAATAAGGAATAAAACAAAAACAACCATAGCTATATAATAAAACCCGTTAGGAGTATACCCACCAGGGTTTAAAATAGAAATAGGGATTGTACCAACCATGACACCCACTGGGCAAATATCTGTGAACATGAAGTTGACAAAAAAAGGTATAATCATTGCTAAACCTATAAGGTCAAGATATTTAATATATCTAAAATAATGTTCAACTCGTAGTTCACCTATTCTCTTTAAAACAGGG
>QMTJ01000107.1 GCA_003651045.1 Thermoplasmata archaeon
AAAAAAAATTAGGAGGAATACCCACCTATCTTGAGGCTTGGGTCGCCAAACAACACCCATTGTTCTACTGTTTTTGGATGCCCTGCTTCAAAATCACTCATGTCAAAGGTATGTATATAACTTACAAGTGCCTGAGTATATGATTCACCAAGGATACTATGGTTCTCTGCTCCATATTGTTTGAAAAACTCTATAGTAATCCAGCTATCACCTCCACCAACAGTAGCCATTTTACCAGGCATACCATATCCCAAGCCGGTGTTACCCATACTTGCTATTGCTCCACCATGCGGGTTACGTATGAGACGCCAACTGAAACACTCAGGTGCAGGTACACCAAAAGACCACATACTTGGTTTAGGTAAAAATTTAAACAAATATGGGAATATATCATAAAAACTTAGAACCATTGAAACATTAAACATGCTGTTATGGCATCCACCGATTACTGCAACAGGTAGTTTTTCACCATTTGAAAGAGTATCAATTGGGAATAACGGTTTCGACATGAAAGGCTTCCAAGGCTGTAAACTAGTAACCCGTAAACCAGTTACACTACCATATTTTCTATTACCTGGAACCCCTGGGAAATGATCAGCCCAAACATTTGGACTACCATGACCAGACATAAACAGGAAACCACATCCCCTGTTTAAAGCAGAAAGCACATCATCCTGCCCCGTAAAATTACCATTCGAAGCCCATAATATCTCTCTCTTAAAAACACTAGGCATGTAATATAACGCTCCACCACGACCACAGAGTAGTTTTTCACCAGTTGTCCATTCACCCTCGTAATATGTCTCCGTGTTATTCCGCCATTCTGAAAATATAACCTCTCCCTTCATGTTTTTAACCCATACATGAACATTTGTAACATTCCCATACGGCTCAGGGTCATAGGATTTACCACGTATAGTGAGTACACCATTTACATAGCTAATGTTAGCCCATGGGTTAAAATCATTGCAATATGCCTCATCTTCGCCAGGGGTATAAGTGTAATCTGTATATCCAAGTACATCACCAGGTGACACTGAGACTATCTCAGTGATTGGAGGAGCAGGGTAACCATTTTGTAACGCTGGGTTTAAATGATCATCATGGTTAAAAGTGAGTCTCGTCTCCTTTGTTCTATCAATCTGTATTTTAATAGTATCAACAGGTCCTTTTTCACCCTTCTTATTAATACTCTGCCCATAAATAATATAATAATCATTTGGTAAACCCGTGGTATCCCATCGAATATCTAGATCTTGTTGGTCAATAAAACCATCACCAGATACAACAGTTACCTTGTTAAACCAATCAGTATCATGTACAGGAGTAGACTCATAATTTATTATTTTATCCACTACTGTTTTTACCTCATTTACATTACGACAAGGAAGTCTACCAACACATACATCTGGTAACAAATCAATACCAAGATCATCACTAACACCTGGTTTACCCCAGGCGGCGAATACTCCATCACAATTGGGATCCCAACTACTAAAATTACCGCCACTCTCGTAGATATCCGCGTAATAGAGATCACTCAACACACCTGGATCATGTAAAACCTCACCATCTAATGGAAACTTAGGATTATCATAAAGATTCGTATAACGCACAGGCAAATACCAGCCTTTACTCCCCTGATTACAGTCATCCCGTGGTTTCGCATAAAACTGTGATTTCAAACCACCAACTAGCAAAACATACTTAATGTTATACTTCTCAATTGCATCCTTAATGAAATACTTAATCTTCTCAGGTTTATCACGACCTCTATACTCATTATAGATATCCTCAGTTGTTTTCAAAAAAGTTTTAACACCAACATGATTCTTATGATCAACCAACCTTTGTAAATATTTCTCAAAAATTTTAGGAGCAACCACTACAAGGTCATATCCTACTGCAGCTGTTTTAGTTTTCTTATTATTAAAAGTTTCATAAGTAACTTTTACATTAACTCCCTTAACAGTCTGTATCTTACCCTCACTTGGGATATATCTCACAGGGTAAATAGGAATAATTAAATGCGTAACTCTCTCGTTTTCCTCATTTAAACCACATCTTATACTATACTCATACCAGCTCGATGGATAAAGTCCATCACTACTATACACACTAACGTCTTTTTCTTGTTTAACAAATGATGAATCTACTGTTTTTACCATTGTAAGAGGAAGCATCCTAGGTGAAGGACGTATTTCCTTCGGAAACTGTTTCTCAATAACATCTCCCATAGGTGTTACTTCAACTCTCACATTTTTTACACCAAACGGTAATTCAAATGTTTTTACAACCTTCGGAAGCATTGGTTTACCAGGTTCCATTAAAAAAGTTGATACACCCTCCAACTCTACTTCAACATAACCTGTATCTGTCTCTTTTAACCTTAACGATGAAAATGTTATCTTAGATGAGCATGTTTTAACTATCTCACTTTCATTTTCATTATGTACCGCGACAGCTCCTACCCCACTTACTATTAAAAAAACTATAATTAAAAAACTCAAAATTTTTTTCATATATTATTCGTCCCCCTTTAACTAAACATATGTCAAATAAATATGTTATACACTTTAACATATAAATATTTCGTTTTATATATACTTATAAATAGTTTAGCTGCAAAAAAAATTTGAAAAAAAACTCTTTTTTATCCTTGCGTGTTATTTTCTTCTTCACTGTTTTCCACGATTTTAGCTACTGAGACCACCTTGTCTCCCTCATTAAGCCTCATCAGTCTAACACCCATTGTGTTACGCCCTTGGATACGTACATCTTTTACAGGTATCCGCACTATCATACCGTTCTTACTCGTAAGCATGATTTCTTCATCATCTTTTACTTCTTTAACCCATATAACCTTTCCATTTCGCTCGTTTGTAATAATGGTTTTAACTCCTTTACTACCACGATGTGTTTTACGATACTCACTTATAAATGATCTTTTACCATAACCATTCTCTGTCACCGTCAACAGTGTTCCTTCCTCACCAACTACAGCCATCGACACAACCTTATCACCTTTAGCAAGCCGTATACCTATAACACCACGTGCAACACGCCCCATAGGCCGTACTTCTGTTTCATGGAAACGACATGCCTGTCCATTTGCTGTCGCCAACATAATAGTTTGTTTACCATCTGAAAGCTTAGTACTAATTAACTCGTCATCCTCATCAAGTTTTACCGCCTTTACACCATTAACACGAATATTACTATACGCAGATAAAACAGTTTTTTTAATAATACCATTACGTGTCGCGAAAACCAGATAGTGTTCATCATCAAACTCATGAACAGGTATAGCTGTTTCAACATATTCGCCCTCCTCCAACCTCGGAAGAAGGTTTATAATAGCTTTACCTTTAGAATGACGACCACCTTCTGGTATCCTATACCCTTTCAACCAGAAAGCTTTACCATGGTTAGTAAAAAACATGATATAATCATGTGTAGATGTAACAAAAGAATCAACTACTACATCCTCCTCCTTGGTTTCCATACCAATAAGTCCTTTCCCACCACGACGTTGTGTCCTGTAGGTCTCGCATGGTATACGTTTTATATACCCACTGTTAGTAATTGTCACTACTACATCCTGCACTGGTATAAGATCCTCGATTTCAAGATCGATTTCTCCCTCTACAATCTCAGTACGTCGCGGGTCACCAAACTGTTCTTTTATCTCAAGGAGTTCTTTTTTAATCTCATTTAAAATATTCTCCTTACTACTCAAAAGCTCTTCAAGTTGTTGTATCAACTGCTTTGTTTCATCATAATCTCTTTTCACATTCTCTATTTCCATACCTGTTAACTTCTGCAAACGCATGTCAAGTATCGCTTTTACTTGTTTTTCAGAAAAACTAAAACGCTGCATCAAACGTTGTTTAGCATCATCAACTGTTTTACTACCTCGTATTATCTTGATAACTTCATCAATGTTCTCAAGAGCAATCATGAAACCCTCAAGTATATGGATCTTATCCCTGGCTTTGTTTAAATCATAAGTTGTACGTCTCTTTATAACCTCAACACGGTAGAGTATATAATGTTCAATGATTTCTTTTAAACCAAGAACACGTGGTTCACCGTCCACAATCGCTAAGTTTAGAATACCAAAAGTCGATTGCATATCTGTATGAGTAAAAAGCTGATTAAGAACGACATCCTCTATCGCATCACGTTTAAGCTCAATAACAATACGCATACCCTCTCTGTCACTCTCATCTCTTAAATCACTAATCCCCTCTATTTTCTTGTTTTTAACCAACTCAGCAATATTCATCAGGAGATTAGCCTTGTTAACCTGATAAGGAAGCTCAGTAACAATTATCTTTTTCTTATCCCCCTCTTCTATATGTGTTTTAGCACGTACTCTAACTAATCCTTTACCATAGGTATACGCATTAAGAACCCCTCCCTTACCATATATGATACCACCAGTGGGGAAATCAGGTCCCTGAATAATATTCATTAAATCAGCAACAGATATATCTGGGTTATCAATAACCGCAATAACTCCATCAACAACCTCAGAAAGATTATGAGGAGCCATATTAGTAGCCATACCAACAGCAATACCAGATGACCCGTTAACGAGGAGATTAGGAAACTTACTAGGAAGCATAACTGGTTCTTTAAGAGTACCATCAAAGTTATCACGCCATTCAACAGTATCCTTTTCAATGTCCTCAAGCATAAGCTTAGCTATTTTAGACATACGCACTTCCGTGTATCGCATAGCGGCCTGTGAATCACCATCTATACTCCCAAAGTTACCTTGACCATCGATGAGAGGGTAACGCAGTGAGAAATCCTGTGCCATACGAACCATAG
>QMTJ01000108.1 GCA_003651045.1 Thermoplasmata archaeon
AAAGAGAAACAACCTTGTTTTTATCTATTTTTTTAACATCTTTTTGTAGTTTTTTGAAAAAATCTTTTTTTGTTCGTACTTGGAAAGCATTTGGGATATACGAGGTTATATAACAATAAATACAACAGTGGTCGCAACCTGTGTAGGGGTTTAAAGAATATTTTGGTGGGCAGGTACAATATGGTGAATTCCATGGGTCGAATTCTTTTATATAATACATATTAGTTAACATCTGTTTCAATTCTGTTAGATGAAAATTAAAAATTTTTTTTATCTTTTAATGATTTTGTATTTGTTCCATTCTCCTGTGGAGAAATCTTCGATGACTATATCACTAGCATATTTTACATTTTTTTCTACTTTTGCTACTAGTATTCCGCCGTTTCCCATGTTTTTGTACCTTTGTGATGAAAAAATTGTGAGGCATCTATCATTGTATATTGAAAAACCTAAAGTGTTATAACTGTGTCCTCTAACGAAAACATGTGCTTTTATTTCATCAAGGAAACTTGTTAAATCTTTCTCATCAAAAGGTTTACCAGCTCCGCGGTAGGTTAGTGAAACTGTTGGGTCGCTCCAGACTATTGACTCAACAGCTTCTATATCGTTTTTATCAATGTTTCTCAGTTGTTCCAATGTTGCTCCTTTTATAATACCGCCGTGTGCTGCAAAAACATTATACGTTGTGAGGGTTATCAGTGGTATAGATGAGAATACTTCAACATATTTTGAATGTAGTTTTGATGAACCGAATCTCTGGATGATTTCTTTTTCAAACTCATAAGGGTAACAGGGGATGAGGTAGTTACATTCATGGTTTCCTTTTAAAAGAATAACCTTCTCGTGGTACAATAGTTTTAATAGCAGTAGATAGGTGATGTTATATATTGACCCCCATTTCGTAGGTTCACGGTCGATATAGTCTCCTAAAAAAACTAGGTGATCCATGTTTAAAAACTTTTTAACTATAGCTTTTGTTGTTTCAAAATCACCATGTGTGTCTCCTATAAAAACTGTGGTTCCATCTATTTCTATTAACGCTTTTTCTCTTTCAAGTAGTGGAATTACATTATCTATATAGTTTTCTATTTCTTTTTCATCTAAACATGCTATTCTATCAGGATCACGTAGTACTATATCTTTTATTTTATCCATATGCACGAAATTTTTTTTTAGTTATGTTTACAATTAAAAAAAGTATATTGTTGTATAAAATACTATTTGAAAATAAACATTTAGTTGTGTTGTACAATGAAAATAGTGGGTATTGATCTAGCAGGTAAAATAGAGAATCCAACAGGAGTATGTTTATTTAAAAACAATGAAATCCAGTTTAAAACTGTATATTCTGATGAACAAATCCTTGATGTTGTTTCAGAGTTTAAACCAGATATCATAGCTATAGATGCACCTATTATAAGAAACGGAATACCTCATGTTAGAAAGGCAGATGAAATGTTAAAAAAATACAAGACTCTCCCACCAAATTTACCAGGTATGAAAACTTTAACAGTTAGAGGTTCAAAAATAGCAGCTGAGTTAAAGACAAAATACAAGGTTATAGAGGTTTTTCCAACAGCTACTGCAAAGATACTAGGAATATACAATAGAGACTACAGAGAAACAGTAAAGAAATTAAAAATAAATGTCACAAACAAACATGAACTAGATGCTTATCTCTGCTGCATCACTGCAAAAATGCATCTAGAGAAAAAAACAGTTACAATTGGTGACAAAGATGGAAAAATAGTAATACCTGCAGAGGGAGCGATATAGGAAATAAAATTTCTATTACATTTTCATAACGTCAATTTATTTCTTAGGTTATTAACTGCTTCTTCTACGTTTTCAGCTTTCATAATATAAGATCCAGAGACGAACATATTAGCACCAGCTTTATCAACAAGGCTGATAGTCTCTGGTGTTACTCCTCCATCTACTTCGATGTCTATATTTGGTTTCATGTTTCTAAGTGTTGATATTTTTTTTAGAGTCTCCCTGAGGAAAGGACTACCATAGAAACCAGGGTTGACAGTCATAATTAGTACTTGATCGATATCGTCTAAGAAACTATTGATATTCTCAACCGGTGTTTCAGGGTTTAGAACGAAACCAATTTTTTTATGTTTTTCTTTAACTTTTTTTATAATTTTTTCTGGTTTAGAGCAGGTTTCATAGTGAACTAGAATTGTGTCTACTTTTCTCCAGTTATGTTCAATCCATTCCTCTGGTTTGTTTATCATTAGATGCGCTTCGAATAGGCAATGTGTTTCAGGTAGTTTGAAATCAAAAAACAATGATGAATTCGGGACGAACTTGTTATCCATGATGTCGAGTTGAATGATGTTGACAAAATCTTTTACTTTCAACAGTCGCTGGTTTAGTTCATCCTGTGTTTTTGCTATTATAGCAGGGATTATTACTTTCTCATGTTTCATCTTTGAAACCTTCTTTTCCTTCATATCAGTTTTTTAGCTAAACAGAGGAGGGGTTTCATGAATCCTGTTTTTAGTTATTTAAATTTTGATATTTGTTAATATAAATGATCTGGGTAACATTGAAACTAGTTTAGCAGGGCAACTGGTGAAACTAAGTTTTTGATCTAAAAATCTCTTATATGCTTCTTTTTTTATTTCATCGATGAACAATAAAACGCCGGTATCTGATTTAAGTAAAAACTTTTTTGAAATACTCATCCTCTGTTTTGGAGGTTTAGGAGCGTTCTCCACTAAAATGTAATACTCGTCGTTATTGAAAATAGAAGGGTGATTAGGGAATAATGAGGCAATATGGCCGTCTTCACCTGAGCTAACTACTACGATGTCATAACGTCCACCATATTTTTTTATCTCGTTTTCATATTGTTTTATACTAAGATTTAACTTGTGTGCGTCAAAGATAAATGGATGCAGATTTATAGTGGGTATTACATCTGATAAAGCCTGTTTAATTAACCTAAAATTACTATCTATGTCATCGGTTTTTACTAATCGTTCGTCGACTAAAAACACATGAACTTGTTCCCATATTATATCGTATTTTTTTAAAAACTTTAAAACCATAGAAATACTTCTGCCACCAGGGAGTCCTATTACTGCTATATTTTTTTTCAACAATGTTGTTTCTATAGTTTTTTTTATTACAGAAGCAGTTTTTTCATAGATTGTTTCGTCATCCAATATTTTTTTCATCATAAAACTTGTTTTACCCCTGAATTGGTAAACATGTTTTTATTTTAGGAATCTATGCGCACCTGCGAGGCATGCGCCGTATAAACTGATTTTATAGTTTAGAATCACATAAACTGGTATGTTTTTTAAAACATTTGTTCGTTGATATGAGTTTTCTAATTCTTCAAAAAACTCTTTTGAAGAAAAAATTTCTTTGTTTTTAACTGCGATACCACCAGCTATGTACAGACCCCCTGTTGCCATTGTTTCGAGGATAAAGTTTTTAGCGCATCTACCATAAAACCTTGTAAACAATTTAAACACTTTTTTACATGTTTCATCAACGTTTTTATATTTAGAAATCAAAGGTGTTTTATCCATGGATTGATCTATCTCTTTAGTATACCTGTTGGATGGATATTCTTTTTTATCTCTAAGGAATAGATAGATGTTTTCTATTCCTCTACCTGAAACTAGTTCTTCATAGTTTATAGGTGTAGATATTCGCCTAGTTTTTTTTATAAAATCTATAAGCATCATCTCATAATTGTTCTGCACTGGGAAATCACTATGACCTCCTTCACTAGCGATGGGTATGAACATGTTGTGTTCTTTGTTATGAAATAGTATACATTTACCAAGACCAGTTCCAGCGCCGATAACTGCTTTAGTTTCCTTTGAGTTTTTCATGCCCCTATTGGTTCTAATTTTAAACACGTCTTTTTCTAAATCCAATAGGTTAACTCCGTATCCTATTGCTTGGAAATCGTTGATGATAAATACTTTTTCTAATGGTGTTTCTTTTGTGAGTTCTTCTGAGCTGATATTCCATTTTACATGTGTTAAATCTACATAATCGTTAGATGGTGATACAACACCTGCAGCACCGATACATGCATGTTTAACAACTATGTTGTGTTGTGTAGAGGCATAATATAGGGTTTCATTAACAGCTGTTGTTAAAGAATCCAGTTCTTGGGTTTTAAAATCTATTGAAAAAAATATTTCTATGTTTTTCGTACTATTGACTCCTGCAATAGCGATGTTAGTATTTGTACCACCTACATCTAAACCCATTATGTAAAATGGAAATTTTTTATTTAGAAATTTTTTATCAAAAATTTCTACGTTATAGTTTAACATGTTACTATGTATCACCTCAAACATGGTAGAGGAGGATGGTTTTTTTTCACCACCAATAGATATAGTGAAATAACTATGTAATTGTTAAAGATTTATGTCAAATTTATTAAACTAAGTAAAAACTTTTTTTTAACCTATCAATAAAAAAAGAAGAAAAATAAAGTTTTTTATTTGATGTGGACGTTTATTGTTTCACTAACTGTTGTAACGTTATCGGTTACTGTTAATACTACCTGGTAAGGTTTTTTAGAGTCGTTGAAACTATGTACAACAACGGCTCCTGTAGCTGTTGTGTTATCATCGAAATCCCATGAGTATGTTAGGTTGTCGCCATCTGGGTCGAAGCTACCTGATGCGTTAAAGGTTATATTCTCCATAGCAGTTATATAGATGTTTTTGTTTTTACTAAGGGGTGTGTTGTTTACTATTATATCGATTTCTGGTGCACGGTTTTCAATCATGTTTTTTATTTTATTATGTTCATGT
>QMTJ01000109.1 GCA_003651045.1 Thermoplasmata archaeon
GTTACAGTTCCCTTCACATAATAATTCTTACCTCCGTCAGAGTCAATACAGACTCCAATTGTTTTTGTCAAAATGTTATTATTTTCATTAGATTCATTCACTCTTCCTTCCCAATCTATTATTGCTGTAACTTTAGCTTTTTCACCATAAGATAAACCAATTAAACCAGAAGTGTACCCTCCAGTAATCATACATTCTCCAGAAGCAGGTACTTTAAATCTGTAATAACTATTACCAGAGTATTCTTTGCCAGTATCTTCATTACGTAGTTTGATTAGAAAATAATCTACACTTGAAACAGGTCCTATATTACAATATTTCACTTTAATATAAGGTTCATCAGCATAAAAAATATCTTTTATTATAAGATCAGGCAGATTTGATTTATTTTGTGCATAAACAAAGTCAGTCATACCTACTAATACAACAATTAAAAGAATCGACAAGCTTGTTTTCAAGTTCATATTATCATTATATTATTATTGATATTATTTACTATATATTAATTCTTATTAGGGAGCGTGTCCAATAAATACTAACCCTCTAATATTTTTATTAAGGAGGTAGTAAAATGGGGAGTAGGAACGGACCACTCCCCAGATGGAATTTAGATTTAGGAAATATAAATTTTCTTGATCAATTAATGTAAGTTTTACGAAAAACAAGAGGGGAAGACCCTATAAAGAGAACCCAGAGTTTATATCAGGCTCATCACCTCAAAGAATTCTTCTCCTGTTCCCTGAGAAAGGCAGAATCCCTTGGAGGAATAGACTATTCAGTCATTCACTTCTGGGAAAAGAAACTATCCAAGAACTTTATAGAAAACCTGGTCAAACAGATATCTAAATTCCTGGATATGGATTACAGTTTCTTCTTTCTGGATTCACTGTGTTTTCCAATTGGAAGAACCAAGGAATTGAGGTTCATGTGTTCGCAAGAATATCAAAAGAGAGTGTTTATCCTGTGAGCATATACTTTGGTAAGGTATCATCCAGTAAAGCAGTGCCCAGGGTTATAACTAATGGAAATGGATTTATTCTTGCGGATAGATGGTATGATGTGAATGATGTGTATAGGATTGTGTATAAGAAAGGATATATACCCCTGATCAAACCTCAAAGAACTCGAGGGAGAGGTTACTGGAGGGGGAAGGAAGAAAGATTTATTCCAAGGAACGGAGAAGGTACAGGCAAAGAGGTAGAGGATCAGTATTTGGTTCTTTAACTAATGAATTTGGTGACAGGTTGAAGACCATCCTTTGGGAACGAGTGTAACAAGGATTGGATGTAGTTTGTGGTTTATTCGAAGTTATTGATGAGAAAGGAATTAAGAAAAGAAATTGATTGGGGATTTTATTGTATGGAGTTATTAGACACGCTCTCCTTGTGAGAAAAGTTTATAAAATTCTAAGATTATACCTCTTAATGGGAGGTTTCATTATCTTATTACCTTTTCTACTTATTATAAATATTATAAAGGAGGTTAAAATATGAAACACCAAAAATTGATATTATTGTTTATATTTGCAATTGTAAACATAAATTCCATTTTGGCAATTTCACAAAACGAAGCAAGTAATATTGCTCAAGAATATGCAAACTATGTTCTTATCCCACAAGAAAGAGACAGGTTACTTGAAATATACCCTCCAGATAGTTATGAAATAGAAATGGGTGATGCAGAGGTTCTAACTAACAAAATTGAGAAAATTGAAAAGCAATCATTATGGTTTGTTCCGATAGATATCAATTATAAGATTATTAAGAGACCATGTGTTAATTATGAATTACTTTCTGAAGGAGCTGATGTTCAAAAAGGCAATAAGCGTATAATTGTGTATATTGACGATGTTACTGCAAGTGTAGTTCCTGAACTATCTAAGATTAGCAGTAAAGATGTGTTTGGTTGTAGTGATAAAACTTCAGAGAGATGTGATGGTGTATTTATCACGTTTGATATAGAATCTATAACAGAATATTATTGGGTGCACTCAAGTGTATTAAAAGAAATTTGTGTTTGTCAAGAAAGTGATAAAAGAGAATGCAGAGGTAAGCCGATTGATTTATCAGCATATAAATATAAACCAAAACCAGCCATTAATTGGGATGAAGCAAAAGAAAATATACTTAATTCTTGCGAAGGTTTTTCTTCTGTCAGATCAATCGAGCTAGAAGAAGATGAGGGTGATTATTTTAGGTTTCAAGTGTGGCCCACTCAATGGAGGGATGCTGCTCCAGAATGGCTTAGAAGAGGATTATTTAGGACTGGTGATTACATAACTCTAAAATTTCAAAAAACCACAGGAAAGATTCTTGAACAAATAAAAACAATTAATTTATCAAGATATGAAAATATTTTAATTACACAACACAATGCAGAAAAGAAAGGCAATTTTTGGTACATACCACCTTCTGAATTGAGGAATATTGTAAAATATGAGTGGATAGTTGGAGTTTCTCCCAATAAAGTGGCACAACCAGCTGTATATACAGCAGATTTTTGGATCAGAGATAAACCTTTAATTACATATCCGTGCACTGAAGAATTCTTGAAAAATTATGCAATAGAAAATTATAATTTTAATTCTACTACAACCCAAGTTATAGATAAAGGTGAAACTAAAATTTCTAGTATTGTGCTCTCATATAAACTATTTTATGTAAAATTAACTGATGGAACAAATGAGATGACACTTTGGGCAGACTGTGATTCTTTTAGGGTTTTTGATCATGAGCCAACAACAGGTGAGATAGGATTAAGTAGTATTTATGATAAATCAATGGATAATCCTCTTATGAATGTAGAATTTTCAGTACTGTTTCCCTCTTGGGAATATGTGATGACATCTAGAGCTGCTTCATTTGAGGAGTTTATAATAAAGGATGAAGAGCATATACTAAAGATAACTTCCCATATTGTACCTGGAGGGGTCTTATTGTATAAAGCATCTTGTGGCGAAGTTGGAATAGAAAAAGTTGGGGTAAAGCCCGTTGTGAGATTAAATTCACCAATAGTATCAGAACGAGATAAAGACTTTGAGGTTAATGTTTCATTATATAACTTTGGTGTCTTAGAAGGTAATGGTGGAATTCATATACAAATTATAGGTGGTGATATTGTAGGATTCGAGAGAGGAACTACAGATCTTCCTATAAATGACATTGATGAAGATGGCTGTCCAGATGTTTGGGAAGTCAACATAAGTTCTTTGAAACGGGGTGAAGTCTTTTCAACAATATTGAAAATTAAGCCAGATTCGAATTCTTCTCAAGTGATTATAAGATACCGAGGCTGGTTGATGCCCCCAAGATGGACTTGCGACCGACATTGGCACAGAGTGATATCTAGAGATCCATCAGACTACAGACCTCTAATAACAATATGGATCGAATGTGAGAGCAAAGGGAAGTGTTTTGAGGCAAATTATTGTAATGAGATTAATACAACATATACCGAGCGGTGTACAGGTGAAACAATTAGAGCCTCATGGATGTTGTGCCTCCCATTTCATGAAAAAATAGTAAATATAAGTACATATACAGAATATCCAAGAGAAGAGCCTCCATTAGAACATAGAAAAAGGAGCATGCTTTTATGTAATAAAGATTGGTATAAAAGCAAATTAGAACAATTTTTTGGGGAGAATCAAAGCAGTAATATTATAGTATCTGCCGAGAGATGCTCATATGATTATATTGGAGAAACGTCTTGTGATTGTAACTATAATTGTCTTTCACTTTTAGAAGCAGATAGCTATTATACAATTCAAAAAGATGCATATTTTGCTTTCATTAATCCAGTCAACACGAAAGTCTCTCTCGACGATTTTGTGCTTATGGGGGAAAAAGGAAAATATTCAAGAGCTGTGGAGCTTTTAGAAATTCATGCAGGAAGTTATAGTATTTTTATGAATGACCTTGGGTATGTACATGTAGAAGTAGATGATTACACCATAGACCAAGACATGTTGGTTTCAGGACTAGAGGATATACTCCAAAGTTTAGGGGTTCAAATTCCAGAAAATGTAACCTTTGTTAAAAGCATTCCTATATCTGGATACATAGAAAGAAAAATGGAAGAGCAAAGTTATGATATTTGTGACCAAGAAACAATCAAACTCTATCTCCAATTAAAGTATGGTTGGGATATTAAAGATATAAAGATGAAAACAATAGAAAAAATAGAGCTTTATAATAAAGATTTCTTACATGTTGAAATCTCCAAGCCAGAGGAATTGACCCTCTATTGGGATTGCCAGGATAATAGGTTGTACAACCGTAGACCAACAAAAGATGAAATGCAGCTGAGACAGAAGCAACAATACAATCCACTTTTATATATAGGAATAGTCGCTTTTATGATAATTTTTGTAGTTGTTTTATGGAAGATTAAAAACAGTTCTAAATAATCGTCAATCTGTATTTGGTTTTAGCATAACATCGTTTTGTTCAATAACGATAGGATTTATTATCCTAAACCGTTACAGCATTGAATATATAAACTTTGAGTCATAATTTCATTACTCTTATTCACCAATTGTATGTACCGATGGATAGATGAACAACTGATGAAACAATATTTAAAGAGTGATACATAGGAATCCCTGAAAGGTTGTAAATGAATTAAGAGATATCATTTACAGAGTTAAGTTCTCAAAACCACTATAGTTAATTTTTTAAATTTATTTAACAAAACTGATTAAATGAAACGAGAATTGTTATCTGTGCTGGCGTGCCCTAAATGTTATGGTGATGTGAAATTAAAAGATATGTTTTTAGTTTGTAATAA
>QMTJ01000110.1 GCA_003651045.1 Thermoplasmata archaeon
GTAGAGTAATTGTTAGAGAAGCCTATAATGATAATGATTTAATAACTAATTATATCAAATCATATCAAAATATTAGTTTTATAGAAAAAATAAGTAGTAACCCGTTACCTGGTTTTAGATGGGAATCCCTTTGTCTCAAAAAAATATAATATTTTTAGAGAGATGGTTTGATATCATTTTTTCCCATTTTTACTGTATCAGTTAAAGATAAAAGGAAACCTATTAAACCAGTGAATACTTCAACGGTTAAGAAACCTAAGAGGGAAACAACCAATATTTCTTCTTTTGACACTGCAAAAAGAGTTGTGAATATTAGTATACCTGCTGCTTCTCTAACACCAAGACCACCAACTGTTATTGGAATAAAACCTGCTACATTAGCCAAAGGGAACAAGAGTAGGAAATAAAAATATGGTATATTAAGCCCTAGAGACAAAACATATAGGTATTCTTGTGAGAAAACAATAACCCAGGTGATGGCACCTAACAAAAAAGGTGCTATTAGTTTTCTCATCTTAGGGAAATCACTGTAAAATGTTTCAAAAAAGTTTTTTGTATCTTTTTTAAATTTTGTAGGTATCAAATATTTTATTAGTATCAATAATAGTTTTTCTCCTCTTTCTTTTTTAATAAAAAATAATAATATTACGATCACTATCAGGATCCAGATAAACCATATTGTTAGTATGTTGATCATTTGATATGATAAATCTAGAACTAGTAGTAAACCAATTGTTACCATAATGTACAATGAGAAAGCACGGATCATCACTTCAAGAAACACGTTTATAAAGAGTTTACCATAGGGTTGTTTTGTTTCTTCTTTCATATATGGTATTCTCATTAAATGCCCTATGTACCCTGGTGTTATACTACAGTAGAAGAAACCTATAAAAAGTATTTTTAAAGACTTCCAATAGCTGATATTGATTTTTTGTTCTTTTTGTATCATCTGCCATGCAGCGTTTCTAATTAGTATCCTTGGTAATGTGAGTGATAGTGCTAATAATATGAAAAAAGGTTGAACAGAGAGAAATGCTGTTTTTATTTTTTCAAAATCTAGACTATATATTATGTAGAGGAGTATAATTATCCCTAAAAGTGGTAAATATTTTTTAACATGTTTGAAGATTTTTTTCTTCACTGGTTTCAATTGATAAACTGGTTTTGTTTTTTATTTGTTATCATTTATCTAATATTGGAAGAAATGTGTAAATATTTCTCTGATAACCGGGAGTTTTTCTAGTATATATTCAAGTATTGGGTTTAACGCGGTTCTGGGTATTCTTACAGGTAGTATAGCCCATTCACTTTCTTCACCGCTGAAATCTTTTGTTTTAACTTTTATTTGGTATAGTTTCATCTGATCCCATTTATGTGATTTGGATATCTCTGTTCCTTGTGGTACGTATTCTGTCCAGCCAGTGGTTGTTCCATCCCCCCAGCTAATAAAGTATGATAGTTTATCTTCTTTATTAGGATCTGTACCTTTGAAATGGTAGGTAATAGATTCACCTGCTGATCCACGGGGTGGTCCTTCAATTGTTGGTGTATTTGGAATCTGGTTTTCTGATATTGTCACTGTAGTTGTGTCCTCAGACGATATACCAAATTTATCTGTCACTGTTAACGTTACAGTATATGTTCCAGATTGACTATAGGTATATGTCGGGTTTTGTTCATTACTACTACTGCCATCGTCGAAATCCCAAAGCCATGTGTATGGTTTTAAACCATCGGTTACATCCCCATGGAACTCTACAGGGATATTCTTTATCCCTGTATAGGGTCCACCAGCGTCAGCTGTTGGTGGGTCATAAGTGTCGGATATACTAAATATAAGCTCTGCGTCATCTTGTTTCCAATCAAATGGCCCCTCAGGGTTACTTTCATCACTACCATCCCAGTCTCCACGTGTTTTTCTATACACCGAGTCTACTGGGTCGGATCTATCACCGCTTACTATCTCATTTGTGAGGAGGTCATATGTACATCTCCAGATACGCCCTGTTTCATCTCCTGTAATGTCACCTGTTTCACCGTTACTTCTATTACTAATATCTGCTAGGTCGTGGAGTAGGTAATCTTCTTCCATAAGTTTTATTTTAACGTTCACAAATGTGGTACCCTTTTCTACACCAAAACTATGGGTTTCACCAGCGTACCAGGTATCAGTGGATTGCCATTCTGAAATAAAATATTTAATTAAATTACCACCCATAGGGTTTTCATATCCTGGGTTTAAGTTAAAATTTTTAACTGATTGTGTAGTACTTGATGTCACAGTTACTTCATAGAACCATTCCGGTGCACCAGCACCTGGTGGCTCGATTTCATCTAGTTTTTTTATCTCTTTTATATCAACTTTTACTTCAACAGGGCGTTCTGGTTGATAGTCATCAAGTGTAGCATCTACTTTCCCATATTTCACGAAATCACCGATTTCATCAGCAGTGTCAAAGATTTTCTGCCTTATCTGTTTGTTAGACCAGCTAGGATTCCATGATTTAGCAAGTGCAGCAACACCAGCCACATGTGGGCATGCCATGGATGTACCAGATAAGTATTTATATTTACCATCAGGGCGACTATTATCATGTGGGTAGGTGCTAAAAATGTTAACACCTGGAGCTGATACATCAACCCAGTCTCCATAGTTAGAAAACCATGCTCTTTCATCTTTTTTATCATTAGCAGCTACTGCGATAACATTGTCATATGCTGCAGGATACAATTTATTTGTTGTACCATCATTACCTGCTGCTGCTACAATTACAGCACCATTTTGCCATGCATAGTTACAAGCATCTTCGAGTACACCTGCGCTAGTAGGTCCTCCGAGACTTAGACTAATAACATCTGCTCCGTTATCTGCAGCATATACAATCCCATCTGCAACGTCAGAATATGATCCACTCCCTATACTGTTTAATACTTTCACAGCCATAATGCTAACCTGCGCGATACCAGCTATTCCTTTTTCATTATTTATCGTTCCAGCAGCGATACCAGCACAATGTGTACCATGACCATTATCATCCATAGGGTCGTTATCATTGTTAACAATATCACGGCCACCAATATACCGTGCTGATAAATCCTCATGGTGATAATCCACACCAGTATCAACAATAGCCAGGGTTACTTCAGTGCTACCTACACCATTATCCCATGCTTTTGGGCAATGAATATCCTGAGGACCCCACTGGTTCTCCCACCCTGGATCGTTTGGTTTCTCAGTTAAATGTATTAACATGTTTTTTTCGGCATATTTCACAAGAGGAGAACCAAGATAACTGTTTATAGCATCATCTTCTTTCCCCTTATCTACCTCTATTACTATAACATTCAATGGTTCAATTATTTGTTTTATTAATGCTCCATGTACTGGTTCTACTCCTCCTATTTTTAGCTTGGCTACGTTTACTTCATTATTAAAACCAATGACGATCTCACCAGGTACAAAATCTTGTGTTGCATAGATTTTTTCATCAGTGTCTACTGGGTTTAACCCAAATGCTCCAAAACTAGAGATAACCATTATCAATATACTAATTAGTGCTAAAATCCTTCCTTTCATTTTAATCATCTCCAATATATAATTTTTACTCCCCCGATACCATGTAATATATCATATTATATATAAAGATTATTTTTTAAATTAAAATTTATTTTAATTTAAGTTGTTATTTTGTATTTAATAAAGGAACGGTTTACATTGTACTCTAATTATATCTTGTTTTTCAGCTTTTTTACTTGATAAAAAAATTAGAGAAAAAAATTTTATCTATTATTGAAAACCACTGGGTAAACCTTTCTATAAAAGTCTTATATCGGTCTATAGAACAAGATCTGCTCTTAGTGATTTTAAATGTTTTTTTAGCAGTTTTAGCGATACCACCATGTCCATCTTCAAAGTAGAAATAGAAACTATGTTCACCCTTCCCGATTTCACTCCCTGATAGTGTAAGTTTATAGTTCGCATTACTTCCATATCCTTTGAGTACTCGTTCAGTGTTGTCAATCACCAGTTTTTTCACACTTGGAGTATCCATATCTGGGTCGATGTAATGCACAGAAAACGTGAATGTATCTTTTAATGAACCATGACCTGTCCATTCTACATGATCGTTTGTAAGTATCGGGTCATTGTTTTCTACGGTTACCTGTATAGACTGGCTACTAGTTTGATCGAAGGCATCTGTCACTGTCAATGTAATAGTGTATACTCCTTTTTTATCAAAAACGTGCATCGGGTTTTGTTCATTACT
Source organism: Thermoplasmata archaeon (assembly GCA_003651045.1). Taxonomy (GTDB): domain Archaea; phylum Thermoplasmatota; class E2; order DHVEG-1; family DHVEG-1; genus B24-G9. The sequence goes on from QMTJ01000110.1 coordinate 4,272, forward strand.
ACTACTGCCATCGTCGAAATCCCAGTACCACTGGTAGGCTGGTGTTCCTTCTTTTACATACCCTAGGAATTGCAGTTTTTGATTAGGTCGTATTTCTCCATTTACATCTAAGAGTTGAACACCTGCAATCGGTTGTTTGTAATCATTTGAGAGTTTGAACCATAGTGTTGCATCGTTTTCAGGGTCTTTCATCCCATGCTCATATTCAATACTATTATCTGGTTCATTATCCCCAGAGATAATGTAGTACCCGTTTTCCTTATACCAGAAATCAGCGTTTTCATCAGGGTCACCAGTATTATATTCTTTTAGTTTTTTTGTTACAAGATCATATGTACCATGAAACACAGCTCCTCGTTTATCAGCGATGCTATCATCTAACCCTTTATCATCTGGTACATCGCAGCCGCTTACATCAGCAAGGTCATCACCGCCTTCAAGTAATGGATCATCATAATCCATGAGTTTAATAGTGAA
>QMTJ01000111.1 GCA_003651045.1 Thermoplasmata archaeon
GAGATTATCTCATCTATTGCTTTTTCAATTTCATCATTATCAATCGACATATAACCCATCCTTTTACTTACTTGAATAAAAACCCTCTTTTTAACTTTTTTCTACAAAAACTAAAACAATCTCTTTTCTCTTTTTTTTATACAAACCTATAAACCTTGTTTCTTTATTTTAACACTGTATTTCCGTAGAATTTCTTCTTTTTCAGGTCTCCATTGTATCCGCTCCAGTAGCTTATATGCTATCTCGTCTTTCACATTTATAATCCTCCCGGGAACCGGTTCGGTATAAGATTCTATAAAAATTTTACATAACTCAAATTTTTCAGATGTAAACATAGGATCTGTACTAAGAATAGATGCACACATCTCAGCAAGGTCTTCAACAGGTTTCCCTGGTCTTGTTTCTTCGAAATCAACACCCCATATTTTATCACTTAGTATAAAATTCCTAAGCACTGAGTCACCTCGTATCAAGAAAGCCTTTTCTGTTTTGAAAAAATTATGGAAATCAATAAACCAGTCAGCAAGAAGAATCATCAAACGTTTTTTTTCATCAAAACTAGTATCCCTACTATTAACAATGTCACAAAGGTTTTCACCAACGATATAGTTCATAACGAGTACATTGTTTTTCTCATCCAGTTCATACACTAAGGGTATATTAAGCTTTGATGAACCTTTTTTTAAAACATTGTACTCGTTTTTCATTCTTTGTCTAAAACCAGGTACAAACCATTTCAGAACACGTGGTTTATCTTTTAAAATCACATATGCAACCGTGTTTTTTTTACTCTCAAAACACTGCTGTAAAATAGCATTTTTATACCTCGTACTTGTTTCAAGTAAAACCTGTATATCCCTCATAATTCCACTCATATAATTTTATAAATAAACTAATTTTTCTTTGAGAAAAAAGGTTTAAGGTTATTTAAACTAATATGCTTTAAACCTTTACCTCTGTAATTTCTATAGATACAACCATTTTTACCCATAGGTTTGAAGCAGTGATAACATTATCACCAACAAAAACAATTCTAAGAGGACCACCTGTATCATTTGTAAGGTATTCACCATTTTCTTTATACGCTAGGACCATAGTTGCACTAGAATCACCTATGATTTCCCCTGTTTCATTATAGACATCAATAACACCGTTGACATTATCTTTTGTAAACTCCTTACTCCATCCATCACTTGCGGTAACTGTTATGTTATAGTTTTCTGGTAGATTATCAAAATCATCTAACAATGTTGATACTTTTACCCCTGTAAAATTATAAGGTCCTTTTATTATAACTGTATCCGGGAGTAACTTGGTTTTTATATAGCTACCATTCCCACTGTATTCCTCAAGTTGTTCAAGATCTGAAAGAGTATAATTTTTTTGTTCACCTTCAAAAGATACTGTTAGTAAAGTTGTTTCTTCATTGTTAGATGGTGTCTCTGTAGCAATGTTGTTTTGTCCACTAAGATTATCCTTTTGAGGTAGATTCACATATATTATTGTAACCGCGGCTAATGATATAACAATAGCTAAAGCAATGGTTATAATTTTTTCATTTTTGTTTATCATAGTTTTTTAAAAAACAACAAGTTTTTTTAAACTTTATTATTCGACATAACCCCAGCAAGAAATCTCTAAACTTTAGTTTATAGGAGGAACTGCATGGACATTATTTAGATTAAAACATCGTCAGATGGTTTTTTTATCTTTGAAGGAAAGCCATGATGATATTTATGTCGTGGATGGGTGACTTGTCTTAGTCGGATTCGCTAAATTTATATACAAACAAAACATTACTGATTTGAAAAAATTAACAAAAATGTTAAATTTACGAAGTGAAAAATATGTTGTGGGAAGAAATCATAAACAATAGTAGATTAAAAAATCTAACAATAAAACAAACATTTCAAGAGGAAGCGCAAAAAACAATCTTAACCTATCTAAGTCATAAAGAAGTATTTAATCAAATAGTATTCCAAGGTGGAACGTGTCTTAGATTATTCTATGGAAACCCTCGTTTCTCGGAAGATCTGGATTTTGTTTTAAAAAACAAAGAAGAAAAAATCAACTTGATGAAAACAATCTCAAAAATTCAGATATTCATGACAAACATTTATCCATTTATAGAAAAAATCGAAATAAAATCACAAAAAAAAGATGAAAACATTCAACGTGTTATTCTAAAAACCGTATCCGATTTATCAGAGCAAAACCTTCAGATACACCTGGAAATAGCACATGTACCATCATACTATAATCAACCAAGGATACTAAACCATCCACCTTTTAACCCAGCGATAAGAGTAGAAGAAATATCGGAGATATTAGCAGATAAGATAACCTCATTAGGACTAAGAACATATATCAAAGGAAGAGACATCTGGGATATCTATTTTATTACTATTGAAAAAAACATATCTGTACCATGGGAATTAGTTTTTCAAAAAGCTATGGATTATAAAAACATTCCATCAGAGTTTAAAGAAAAACTATTGATGAAAAAAGAAGAAATAAAGAAAAACGGTGTTTCGATTCTTAGAAGTGAAATGCAACGTTTTTTACCGAAAACATTAGCAGATCAATATGAACCTGAGTTTAACAGTATCACAAATCATGTTATAAGAATAGTTGAGCAAGTAAAGAAAAAGGATGTAAAAAAAAGATGAAAATTGACGAGTGGTTAAATTTTTTTAAACAGCATCAGGAAAAAAAATTGTTTTCATTATCTGATTTAGTACAATTAACAGGAGAGAAAAAATCTAGTCTCTCTGTGCAGCTTACTCGTCTTGTTCAAGCAAATGTGATACGGAGACCAGTGCAGTTCTGGTATGAAAACCCGTTTAACATACCATCTCCTGAGGAAATAGCTATGGTAATTCGTTATCCATCGTATCTTTCAATGGAATATGCGTTATCTAAGCAGGGGATTCTTAGCCAGGTAGTACATACATTAACATTGGTGACGACGAAACTACCATATGTTTATAAAAACCAGTACGTAACATATGAGTATCATCAAATAGATAAATCTCTTTTCTGGGGTTACAAAAGCGAGGGAATAGTGTTAACTGCTGAACCAGAAAAAGCACTTTTGGATCTTGTTTATATAAGATATAGTAGGAATAAGAAACATAGTTTTACAGCTATTGCATCGTTAATAAATGATATGTCGATAGAGAGTCTAGATTTAGACAAAATACGTTTCTATTCTAAAAAATTTGATTTTTCAACCAGGAGGGTTCTCAGTCAACTTGGGTTGGTACTAAAAAAACATTAGACTACTAAATTTTTTTTTATTATTGAAACAGAGAGAAAGAAGATTTTCTGGTTAAACGTGTTTATAACAGGTTAAATAGATTCCAAGTAAAATAAAGAATCCACCAATTATTGTATAAAATGATGGAGTTTGATGAATCCAAGGTAGTACATATGCAAAGAGAGTAGAACCAATGGGTTCCCACAATAATGCGACAGAAGCAACAGAGGCACGTATCTCCGCTAACGACCAATTATACAGTGTATGACCAAAAACACCAGACACAATCGCCATCAAAAATATTATCTCATAATCACGTAAACTTAAATTAAAAAAAGACGAGTTAAAAAATAAACACATAAAAAACAATGCAACTGCACCAGTAGCGTATACAACAAAAACATAAGAAGATATAGATACAGTTTTACGCATCTTACGTCCACCAAGAATATATAAACCTGCTGCAACTCCACCAAGGATAGCTAAAATATTACCCTGAAGTGAATCTATCGTCAACGGCCCAAGATCATAATTACCAAGAACAAGAACAACAACACCAAAAATAGAAAGACCTATACCAAAAAGATTCATCAAAGAAAGCCGTTCCCTTAAAAAATAATGAGCAACTGGTGCAACCAACACTGGATGAGCAGTAACAAGAATCACAGAGCTCGCAACCGAAGTATAATCCAAAGAAGTAACCCAGAGTGCAAAATGTAACGCAAGTACAACACCAATTCCAACCATAACCAAAAACTCACGTTGAGATAACCCCTTTAACTCTTCTCTAAAATTTTTACTTAATACAACAGCAGGGAAAACCAATAAAAAAGTAAACAACAAACGATAAAAAGAAATAGACAACGGACTAACACTTTCAGAAACTGATACTATAAAAACCGCTGCAAAACTAACAGAAACAATAGATATAAAAAGCATAACATATGGTTTCTTATCCATGATAAATCAACAAAAAAAAGGTTAACTTTAAACAATATTTTGACTTTATGCTTTAAATTATGGAAAAACCATTCATAATTGGTTTCTATGGTGAGTCAAACACTGGTAAAACCACAATTATAACAAAGTTAATAAAAAAACTAACACAAGAAAACTTTAACATCGCATCTATAAAAAACACTGATAAAAAAATAAGTATAGATCAAGAAGGCAAAGACACTTGGAAACATGCAAAGGCAGGAGCAGAAATAGTAGTATTTAAAACACCAATAGAAACAGACTATATTGTTAAAAAACAACAAAACCTAAGGGAAATAATCGACAAAATAAAACAATTTGGCAACTACGACATAGTAATCATCGAAGGAGTAAACGATGAAACAACTCCTAAAATAAGAATAGGAAACATCAAAAAACGAAAAAACACAGTCTACACGTATGAAAACGATTTCAAAAAACTATATAATTTTATAAAAGAAAAAATAAA
>QMTJ01000112.1 GCA_003651045.1 Thermoplasmata archaeon
CGAGGAGATTAGGAAACTTACTAGGAAGCATAACTGGTTCTTTAAGAGTACCATCAAAGTTATCACGCCATTCAACAGTATCCCTTTCGATATCCTCAAGCATAAGCTTAGCTATTTTAGACATACGTGCTTCTGTATTGTGATTTATAAAACCATTAGCGGTAAACGAATGACAATCACTATCAACTTTAATAGAATAAACATTTTTTTCTTCAAATGTAGGTTTTATCTCTTTAACCTTGTTAAAGAAAAACTCGTTTTTTAAAAGCATCTCAATTAATTGCTTATCCTTTTTATCAATAATTTCAACAAGTTTATCATATTTCTTCCTCAACTTATTATATCTATCAAAATTATTTTTCTTAATAAATTCATTATCATATTTTTCCCTTAGATATTCACTAATATATGGGATAAAATCATTTTTACTCATTCTATTATCATTTATTTCATCGATTTTCTCTAAAACCTTTTTTTTCCTAGAACAAGCAAAATTAATTTGTTCTTTGAATCTTTTAATATTTGAAACATCAGAAACTATTAACTTATAACAGTTATTTCTTTTATCTTTATATGGTGCTGTTGTAACGATTCCAAAGTTTAGAAGCACTATTTTTAACTGTTTAATCAGCTTTTTACTTTTTGAATTATATGTTAACTCAATTGTTTTCCCACCATGTCGTTTATCAACTTTATAAACTACTGATCCGTCACCTTCGAATAAACCCCTTAAAAAACTTGATACACATTTTTTATTTGATTGCAGAATTGTATGAGGGATTTCTTTTTTTTCAGATCCTGCTGTAGTTAAACCAATATTTTTTAAAAACTGAACAACCTGTTGATAATAAATACTTAGTTCAGTACAATTCGATTTCTTTAGTTTACGTTCATATAATTTTATATTTTTAAACTGGTTGAGAATAGCTGTTTTTACTTTATTATAAAATTCATCATCAGAGTTGTTAAACATAATCTGATCATTATGAAAACTACCTTCCGAAACCAGAGCACCTAATAAAAAAGCTAGTTCTTCGTTCATCCTCTCTGGTAGTTCAAATTCTTTTACTCTGTCACCTATTTTTGGATGAAAACACTTTAGACTAAGATCCCCTTTGTTAAAAAGAAAAGATTTTCTATTTAAAACAACAAAATCATTTTCTGTAATGTTTTCAAGTAACTTCCACTTAATACTGGGTCCACCATTATTTTTGTCATATACCCAGGTTAGAATTGGATGATTATATGATCCTTCGAGTTCATAACCTTGCTCTGTTTTTATATATATCGTCGGGTGTTCACCTGAATTAAAAAATTTAACTGCTTTTTCACAGCTACTTTTGTAATTTGAAACTCTGATATCAATATCTGCTTCTTCTTCATCTGAGATATCTTTAATTTCAACTATACCTTTATCTGTTAGAACGAGGGTATCCCCTGTGACACAATATCTCATAGCCGCTGGTGAATCACCATCTATACTCCCAAAGTTACCTTGACCATCGATGAGAGGGTAACGCAGTGAGAAATCCTGTGCCATACGAACCATAGCATCATATACTGCCTGGTCACCATGTGGATGATATTTACCAAGGCAATTATGTGAAATCATCCCATTAGCTACAAACTCGTGTTCATTCTCCACCTGTAGATCATATGTAACATCTGGTTTTACCTCTGTAACACTACTAACTTTTACAAAATAAATTTTGTTCTTCATAGCTTTTTCTAAGAAGTCATATAAATCCGAACCAATTCTCTTTAGTTTATCTTTTAAACCCCATTCCTCTACCTGTGAAAACCTTATAGGTTTATCATATAAATCCTTGGAATATCTAATCTTCGAACCGCCTCTATATTTCACGCTAGATCTAAACTTACAACCCTTTACATCACTATACCACCCACCACCATGATGGTTTTGACTTAATTCCATGAATATTTTTCTGCTACCATATGGTATGATTTCAAATTTTGACTTACCTAAACGTTTTTTAAGTAACAACTTTACACGCTCGGATTTCAACTCATCCGCTAGGTTTAACTCTTCTCCAAGTTTTTGAGCTGAAACACCCCTGAATTCTACATTATAAAACGTGAATCTACTTTTTATCTCCCTACCATCAACAACACCACCCGTTCTATTATCTTTACTTGCGTACTTGATACCATGTATATCAAAATGCTGCAGCAACACTACGAGTTGGTTAGCTAAAACCTTTGAAGTAGTACCATAATGGATTACATTTCTATTCAGATGGATACTCCCGTCACCATCAATCAAACCACTTATAAAAGAAAAAATCACGTTTTTAGGACTCCGCATTATCTGAAAAGGAATCTTCTTATTATAAGCTTTTAAACTAGATAAATCAAAGTTTTCTATAAAATAATTGTTAATATTTTTATTGTTAATCCTTATTTGAAAACCTTTACTTAATAGTATTAAACCATTAGAATTCACATGCTGATATTCTACCTCTTCTACTGTTGGATGATAATTAAATTCTTCTATCAAAATATTCTCAATTCTTTTGATAATACTAATACTGTTACTATAAAAAGAGACTCTTCTATCTTTTTCAATCCATCCATCAGACATTAAAAAACCAAGTAAATAGGCAATGTTATCATTTAGAACTCTATCACCAACTTCTATAAAATTATTTATATCCGGGTAAAAAGATTTTATAATTATGTAGTCGTCCTCATTTAAATCCTCTGCCTTCTTCCATAAAAACTTCCAATTCCTATCTAAAACCTTAAACATCTGCGATTTTGTAACTATATTCTCTACACCATTCTCTAAACAAACTTTTACTAGATTCCCCTTAGAAGGCATAATATAGAGTTCTTTCACCCTCTCTATACCATTCTGGGTATAAACCATATCATCTTTATCTACACTCTGAATAGGAATCAAACCTTTATCAGTTAAAATCAAGGTATCTTTTACAAAACACTCCCCTACTACTCGTGCCGATTTTTTATATGGTTTTTCATGAGTGAGACCCATATCGTACATCGCATACAAGATACGTCTATGAACTGGTTTTAAACCATCTCTTATATCTGGTAGAGCACGACTCATGATCACACTCATACTATAATCTATAAATGCTCGTTTCATCTCAGACTCAATCGTTCGAATCTGTTCTTTTTTATCCTGAACATCATCTGTCATAATTTTTTCACCTCACCCTTATATATCCAAGTTAGTTACTTCCCGAGCATGGGTTTCAATAAACTCACGTCTTGGCTCGACTTTTTCACCCATAAGAACAGTGAAAAGCTCATCTGCTTCTACTGCATCATTAACAGTAACCTGTATCAACATCCTGTTCTCTGGGTTCATAGTTGTTTCCCATAGTTGACGAGGGTTCATTTCACCGAGACCCTTGTAACGTTGTATATTAACACCTGTTTCACCTAGTTCTTTGAGTTTCACAAGTTTCTCCCTCTCAGTATATGCATAAGTAACTTGTTTACCCTTAGAAAGTTTATACAGGGGTGGTTGAGCGATATATAGGTAGCCTGCTTCTATCAACGGTCGCATGTATCGGAAGAAAAAAGTTAGAAGTAATGTCCGTATATGTTCACCATCAACATCGGCATCTGTCATAATTATGATTTTATGGTAACGGGCGTTTTCGATGTTGAACTCTTCACCGATACCTGTACCTATAGCAGTGATCAAAGCAAGGATTTCATTGTTTTTAAGAATCTTGTCCATACGAGCTTTTTCAACATTGAGAATCTTACCACGAAGAGGAAGTATCGCCTGAAACTCTCGGTTACGTCCTTGTTTCGCTGAACCACCAGCGCTATCTCCTTCTACAATATAAAGTTCTGTTTTACTTGGATCTTGACAAGCACAGTCAGACAGTTTTCCAGGGAGAGCAGTTGACTCAAGTAGTCCTTTTCGCCGTGTGAGTTCTCTTGCTTTACGAGCTGCTTCACGAGCACGACTCGCAGTGATAGCTTTATCGAGTATTATCTTAGCTATACTCGGGTTTTCTTCAAAAAACTCACTTAGTTTTTCATTTGTGAGGCTTTCTACAACTCCACGTACTTCTGAGTTACCAAGTTTGGTTTTTGTTTGCCCTTCGAACTGAGGATGTCTAACTTTACAAGATATAACAGCTGTTATACCTTCACGGCAGTCTTCACCGGTTAAACTAAAATCTTCTCTTTCAAATAAATTATTTTTTTTACCATAATCGTTTAGAACTCTTGTTAAGGCTCCTTTGAACCCAGAGAGATGCGTACCTCCCTCGTGGGTGTTAATATTATTAGCGAATGTAAAAATATTCTCAGTATAACCATCAGTATACTGTATCGCTATTTCTACCTCCACATCCTCACGTTTGGATTTAAAATATATAGGTTTCTCGTGGAGAGGTGTTTTGTTACGGTTTATATATCGAACAAATTCTTGGATGCCACCGTCATATTTAAAAACATCATGTTTCCCAGTACGTTCATCTGTGATTTCTATTTCTAAACCTGCGTTTAGAAAAGCCAGTTCTTTTAACCTTGCAGCGATTATTTCATATTTTATATCTACTGTTTCAAATATATCAGGATCTGGTTTAAACTTTATTGTTGTACCGTTTTTGTCAGATGTCCCTATTTCTTTTAATGGCTCGATAGCTCTTCCATGCTCATATTTTTGATAATATTCTTTTCCATCTCTTCTAA
>QMTJ01000113.1 GCA_003651045.1 Thermoplasmata archaeon
CATCCAGTTTACTTTATGACGTAACAATGAATCTGCTTTCTCAGAAGTACAAACGATTATATCAAAACGAGCGAGACGTGGATCAGAATCATCAAGGTCCCCGGTTGAGATACCAACCCGCAGCCCTATTTTTTCAAAAAGTTTGAGTTCCTCATATTTCTCACGTGCCAAAGCTTTCAATGGCACGACATATAGTGCTTTACCACCTTCTTTTAATAACCGGTGAACAATCGCTATATATGCTACTAGACTTTTACCACTAGCCGTTGGTATAGAGAGAACAAGATTCTCACCTTTTAAAACAAAAGGAACTGCATCAACCTGTGGAGGATATAGCACCTTAATATTATGATATTTTAGAATTTTAATTATTTTTGGATCTACTTCTAGTTTTTCAACTTTCATCTTTTCATCCTATATAGTAAAAAGATTTTTATCTATTATTTGCTGTGTGTAATTATTTTTAAATAAATGGTTTTTTTGCATCCAACATTGGTGATGGGATGCAAAAAACCAGTCAAAATAATGAAAAGTGGAAGAGGTATAAAGAAGTTAGTGTTCCATGGGCTGAATATGATGCTTATAGGCTTGGTGAATGTGGAAGAATTTTAGATCTCCAAGGGTTGTTTAGTGAACTGGATAAGCCGGTTCAACGGAGAGAGTTTAAACTGTCTAATCTTATAGTTTTTTTTCCTGTTCAGGATACTATTTGATATTGGCTATAAAGGTATTGCAAGTGCTGTTTAGGGATTTAGGAAGATATAGCACGTGGTATGACGAGCACCATGCTGTGAGTATATTTTATCAAGAAAGAGTATAATCTAAAAGCTTAATCTCAAAATCACTTGCGAAATCTGTATACTTACAAAACTTCTGAGTAAGAAGTTGATGGAGCTCGATGTTCATCTATGATTTTAATTAAATTTTTAATATCTGATTTGGTTAAATATAATGGTAATTCGAAATTTTTTGTTTTTAAAATAATTTTTTCTTCATCCCAATCGATAGAATAGCTCACTACATCTTTGTATTTAATATATCCTCCATGTAGTATGGATTGAGCTGCCATATTCCCAAGCAAGTCAAGTGGAACTGGTGGAGTTGCTTTTACAGCATTTAAAAACATTCTTTTGATAGGAATTTGGATTTCTTTGTCAGTAAGAATAATTTTTCTTCTCATTTCCGGTAGAATTTTTCTAGACCTAAAACTTAAATGAATAAAATATAAACAAAAAAATGCTACAACAATCAACATTAAAAAAATTATACCATCTGCCCACATAAACTCAAACAATTCTGGATATATTACTGCAACCGCAGTTATTATAACTCCTCCAATAACTGCGACAATTAATGCTCCAGCTAAATAGATTATTCCCATTTTTTTATATTCTTTTTCTATCTTGGGGGGTACTCTAGATTCTCTTGTTTCGTATAAGATATTTGAAGAAATATCTTTGTCATAAAAAATTTTTTTTAGAGGTATCCTTCTTTCTTTTATTAGAGACATCAAGCCGTATGCTAGACCACCGTATACTCCTAAACATATAATAATAACAAGTAATAAAGAGATTGTTTTATCATATATCTTATAAGGTAATGTGTTTATCACGATGAACATAAGGGTACCTGCTGCTACAACACTAATTATCATTAATTTATGAGATTGTTTTTTATCTGAAAAAGTCCATATCTTTATCCAGGATCCAATCCACAAAATCAATACAAGTATCAAAACAGCAAAACCAACAACAGGATTAATATCATGAAAAAGCCAAGAAAAGACACCGAGGATGGTAGCAAATATTATTAAAAAACCATATTTTTTTACTTCTTTTTCTTTATTTTTCATACATATCACGTTTAAATATTTTTTAAGTAGGCATCCTATCACTTTAGAGTTGGTTAATAAATCTTTCGGTGAAATCCTGGGGTGAACTCATTTCAATTTCATTAACTATATTTTAGCAGGGTACCTCTAAGTGATGCTGTGTTGCATAATCGACATAAAATCCAAATGAAAAATCGCCAGACTTTACTTCATAGGATAAATTCATATGGAACTTGTTAAATTAAAACACCATTAGATGTTTTTCTCCTAAGGGAAAGCCGTGAGATTTATGTCATGAAAGAGAGACTAATTTTTCAACAGCTTTTATTATAAAACTAATGACTTTAAGATCAACTTAAGGCTAAACTTATAAAAACATAACTTTTTATTATAGTAACAAAATTACTAAGTTGATTCTTATGGGTCGAAGACAGACGATGATGGAGAAATACAAACAACAGATGAAAGCGTATCGTAAAAAAAGGATGATGCAGAATAACACTCCCTTCTTACCACCAAGTGGTGTGGTATACGTTATGGATTCTCTTGATGCAACTAAGAAAATGAAAGCTGAGGTTTTAAAAACTAAGACGAAACAGCATAGGGAGATAATTGAAACCCTTGCTTGCCCTGTATGTGGTAATCCTATGGAATGGGATCCTCACTGGGAAGGTTTTATCTGCATGAAACATGGTAAAAAAGCAATTTATGAGATAGTAGAACCAGATTAATTTTTTTTGGGATATCCTTTAAGTATATCTTGTTATATTATAGGGTCGGTGACCCGTGTATGGTTGAAGAAAAAATTGGAGTAGTTGAACATTTCTTCACAAAAATTAGCGTAGCAGCGATAAAGATAACAGATGGAGAACTAAAAGTAGGTGACACGATCCATGTTGTTGGTGCACATACTGATTTTAAACAAAAAGTCGATAGTATGCAAATCGATTTAAAACCTGTTCAGATGGTTAAACCCGGTGATGAAGTCGGGATTAAAGTAAAAGATAGAGTTAGAGAACACGATATAGTATATAAAGTACCAGCAGAGGAATAAAAATATGAAACAAATGGCAGAAGTTAGAACACTTAAAGTAAATAGATATGTGGTAATAGATGACGAACCATGTAAAATAGTAAGTATTTCAACATCAAAACCTGGTAAACACGGTGAAGCCAAGGCACGTATAGAAGCAATAGGTGTATTTGATGGACAGAAACGCAGTGTCGTTCACCCTGTTAAACATAAAGTTACTGTACCATTGATCGACAAACGAACAGCTCAAGTTGTTGCAATAATGGGTGACCATGTTCAACTAATGGATATGGAAACCTATGAAACCTTCGACATCGCTATCCCTGAAGAATTCAAAGGGCAGCTACAACCAGGTAAAGAAGTATCCTATCTAGAAGCACTTGGTCGGAAAAAAATCACCAGAGTATAAAAAACAGTGTGATATACCTCCCGCCTACTATTCTTCTAATATTACTATTTGTTTTCACCTCTTACCAGATTATATAGGGGTTTGATTTATGAACTCCCAAGTTTTTTTTGCAGATGCCGAGTCAAATCTAGAAAACGCAGAATACGTTATATTCGGAGTACCATATGACAAAACCTCTAGTTTTAGACATGGCGCTAGCAGAGCTCCTAAGGAAATAAGAAACGCTAGTTGGAATTTTGAAACATTTAACATGAGAACACAAGTTGATTTGAGAGACATCAAAATACACGACTACGGTGACATTGATGTAAAAAATGATAAACCTGAGATTATGATCAGTAAAGTTAGAAAACTTGTTTCTATGTTGCTCTCAAAAAACAAATTCCCAATAGCAGTTGGTGGTGAACATTCCATAACACCAGGGATAATACAGGCTTTCCCAAGAGATATAGCAGTGTTGTCACTTGATGCACATATAGATTTCAGAGAAAAATACGATAATCAATCATATAACCATGCATGCGTGATACGTCGTATATCTGAACATATACCCATAGGCAATATAGTATTAATAGGTGTTAGATCAGCTGATAGAGAAGAATTCCAAGAAATGAAAAAACAAAATCTTTTTTATATCGACTCGTTTGAAATCAAAAACAAAGGAATAAAACAAGTTTTATCTAAAACCAAAGAGTACCTGCGAGATAAACAAATATATTTAACACTGGATATAGATGTACTGGATCCAGCGTATGCACCAGGTACAAGTACACCTGAACCTTTTGGTCTTACTACATTCGATATCCTTGAAATAATTGATTTTTTCTCACCATCCTTAGTTGGTTTCGACATAGTAGAGGTATGTCCAAACTATGACAACGGTGAAACAGCTCTTTTAGCAGCGAAACTCATTAGACAAACTATTGAACAAAATTGGTTTAAAAAACATGGGTAGTTTAATATACAATGATTTTATTCAACACTGTCATGCAAAAAGAAAAAATTGCTCTTGCTGCGATAGTGATCATAATAATTGTGTTATTATCTGCTCTTATAGTAACATCTGAAGATGTTTTCAAAAACCTTTTCGGAGAAAAAAAAGAAATCAGCGATACTGTTGAAGTTGGAGACTGTGTTGATGTAAACTATATCGGGAGATTCCAGGTTAATAATACTGTTTTTGATACTTCATATGAGAACATAGCAAAAGAAGCAGGTATATACAATGATAATAAAACGTATCAACCTCTGAAAATATTTGTAGACCCAGATGGTACACTTACTCTACCAGAAGGGTATGAGAATTACAGTTCTTCTATGATACCAGGTTTCATTAAAGGTTTAATAGGTATGAAAGAAGGTGAAAATAAAACAGTTGTTGTACCACCTGAGGACGCATATGGTGATTGGAATCTAAGTCTCGCTGA
>QMTJ01000114.1 GCA_003651045.1 Thermoplasmata archaeon
ATTCATTAATACCTTCAATTAAAAAACGAGAAAAATCATCTATAGCTTGACGAACAAGCTCGAGTTTATCAGTCCTAACAGCGGAGATAGTTGAAAAAGGTAATTGCTTCAATTCATTCATTAATTCCATAGCAACAGTAATAGTAGATTCATCATGATGCTCCCTAATTACTTTTAAATCTTTTAATAAATTAAAAGGAACCATAGTATTTTTATAAATTTCTTCACTTGAAATATATACATCTGTACAAGTTCTAAACTCGTATGCACATTCTAAATTTCCCATCAAACAACCTGTTGTCGCAAAAATGTCAACTCCATTGTTTTCCTCAAGTGCTCTTTGAATTTCATCCATTGTTAAATAATCAAAATCCTTATTTGGATCACCAGTTTCAAAATCTGGACACGCATCATAAAAAGCAAATGCGTGACCAACGATTTGTAAAAAATATCTATCAGCAGGATAATTTGTTTTGCAATATTTAATAAAATCTCTAAGAGATGCATAGTCGCCCATATTTTTCTCATCATAATTTTCAATTACGACAAAATCATATAAACCAGTTTTTTCATTTGGTTTAAGAACACCTAAAAAAGCTTCACCATAATCTACTAATACTATCACATTTAGATTTTCATTTGAAACATATGATACACCTTTGAATAGATCAATTAGCTTCTGTGATCCAATAATTGGTGGATCTTCATCACCGCCACAGTATAGCATCAGCGTCCATTCGCTACTGGTTTTAGCTTGTTCTTCATGTAGTTTATTTATCAAACTCATTTTCATTGATTGAGCAGAAACAGTAGAACTAATAACAACAGATATAACAAAAGCTGTCATTATTAATTTAAAACTGTTTTTTTTAAACATGTCTATATTATTTATAAATTTTTTTATATATAAATTTTTGGATTATATTGAAGGTTTGTAGTTCGTATAACGTATATTATAGTATAGTTCACCATGAACGTTTTTTTTTAATTTAGATAACATTCTAAGAATTCATCCCATTGACAATTATCTTTAAACTCTAACGTAGAGTTCATATAGTTATCTAAGTTGTAATTTTTGTAAATATCTGGATAATTTGTGAAATCTTTCGGTGGGAAAAACAAACCTACTCCATGTGCATTAGGATGCCCGATTTGATGCCATTCTTTAATCACTGACATGTTAACACATCTTTTAATTTTTTGTGCAGCATTAAACAGATCTGGTTCAAAAATTTTGAGTAATGGGTCGGCCATCAAGTCTGCAAAGTGATAAACATCAATACGGAAACCCATTGATAAGGGGTCAGTGGTAAGTAATTTATGAGGAAAATCCTCTGTTTCTAATCTTATATCATGAATAAATGTTTTGTATATGCTTAAATTTTTTAACAGCAACTCTGAAAATTCATCTATTGCTGAGCAGAGTTCATTCATTTTATCAGTTCTGATTGCAGACATAGTGAAGAGAGGTGGACGAAATATGTGTGTTATATTTCGATTTCCTATTGCGTTTAGTATAGGTAGGATAAGATGTCCTGGTGACCAATAATACCAGTAAAATTTTTTATATCTGTTAATTATTTTTTTAGATATCTCATATGTTGATGACTCCGAGTTTTTTTGCAGTACATTTAAGATATTATACCATGTATTTATGGGTGTAAAAAAATTAGACACTATCTCTTCACTTCCAATGAAAACATCTGTACAATTTTCTTAGTTCATAGGCACATTCAACACAACTCATGATACAGTTACTAAATGCAATTATGTCAACTCCTCCACTTTCATTAAGTGCATTATGGATTTCTTCCATTGTCAATATATCATAGTTGTTTCCTGTTTCATTGGTTTTATAATCAGGAAATATACCACGCCATCCACATCCATGACCAAAACAGTATAAGAAATATCTATTAGCAGGGAACTCTGTTTTACATCGTATAATAAAATCTCTTAGTAAAATATAATCACCTAGGTTAACCTCATCATATTCTTCGATTAATTCAAATTTATTGATAAAACGAGAGGTAGCCTTATAACAACCAATCAATGCTCTAGTACCATCCATTTGAACAACAACATTAATTTTTAAATCTGAAATAATTGGAAGTTTCATAAACAAGTTTTGAATTACTTCAATTGTTTTATTACCAATATCATTTATGCCTTTGATATCGCCACCGCAGTAAAATATTAAAGTCCATTCTTTTTCCTTAAATTCATCTGATTTAATTTGACAATTAATTTGGTTTAAATTTCCTATTTTTTTTAACTGTATCTGAACCACTTACAACTGGAGTTAAAAGGAGAATGGTAAAGCATATTGCTAAAAATCTGTTCATTTTTGCTTACCTACTCAATACATATATTATAATTTTGTATAATATATAAATATTATGTGGAAAGAAATTAAGTGATTAATATATTGGATTTTTTGGATGTAAATATTTTAAGATTCCAAGAATGAAAACAGTTTTATAACTGTACATAAATTTAGATAATATTATAAATAACCATGAAATTAACGAAGTGTTAATGGGGTGGCTATATGAAAAAAACAAAGTTTAGGAAAATTTCTGTAATAGGTATAACAATAATTTTCCTCATTTTATCTGTTACATCTGAAATAGGCGGTATAAATCCATCATTTTTGACCATTAACAACAAAAAACCTATAAACACAAGTAATACACTTCATAATGAAGAATTCATAGAGGCGAAACATTACAGTATAAACCAGGTTTTCTTAGAAAACAAAATACTGGGTTTAATTAAAGAAAGGTTTTTTGAAAAACTCATTTACAGGTTAATGAAGATAGGTCATATGTCTGCTTTATCTGCAGCTGTTATCAAAAATAATGAGATTGTATGGGCAAAAGGGTTTGGCATCTATGATAGAGAGAAAAATAAACAAGCTACTGAAGAAACAATCTATCTCGTTGCCTCGATCTCTAAATCTTTTACAGCAACAGCAATAATGCAGCTTTATGAAAAAGGATGTTTTGATCTTGATGACGATGTAAATGATTACCTCCCTTTTAATTTAAGGAATCCAAACCATCCAGATAAACCTATCACTTTTAGGATGTTGCTTTCACATCAGTCTAGTCTTGCTACAGAGCGGGAGGATTTATCAAATTTTGTTACAAGAATCATACCGGGTGGCATGGAAATAACAGGTTACCCGTATCCGTTTCTAAAAGAGTATTTGACTCCTGATGGATTGTATTATCAACCGCAATTCTGGACTGATAATACACCTGGGGAGGAGATGCATTATTCAAACATTGGTTTTGGAATATTAGGATACCTAGTTGAGATATTATCTAATAAATCTTTTGAAGAATACTGTCAGGAAAACATTTTTGAACCACTTGGTATGAGAAACACGAGTTTTAAATTTGCTAATGTAAACGCTACCATGGTGGCAGTGCCTTATGATTTTGACTCCGGTGAGTTTTATCCTATTATGCATTATGATATCCTTGATACCCCTGCTGGTGGGTTGAGAACAACGGTTTTAGACCTCTCACGTTTCTTAATCGCCCATATGAATAATGGCGAATACCATGGCGTAAGAATCTTGAATGAGAGTACAATTAAACTAATGCATACTATTCAATCAACTAGTGACAATTACAAGTTTCACTATGGACTAGGATGGCAGATATGGATGAAACCTACAGACATCTTAATAGGCCACACTGGTGGCTTACTTGGTGTATCAACTAAAATGGTTTTTAGACAATCTGATAATACAGGTATCATTTTCTTTACAAATAAACAAATCACTAACATGCAGGAACTATTTGTTTTTTCTCTGGTTGAGAAGTTATTATTCTGGAAAGCAGATGGATACAAAACATGGGAGTTACAGAAAGAAAAGCTATGGGAAACTATTCTTTCCAACGAGTATTTGTTAAAAGATTTTAAAAATGAGGAAAAGATAAAAAAGATTAAGTGGCTTTACAGTTTTCTTAGAACGTATGTTTAAAGCAAGTTTCCCAAGTATATTTCAAGTTTTTTATATTTCAAAAGAGGAAACACATTGCCCTCTCGTGTTTGAGATAATTAAAACAGGTAAAAAATTAAAAAAAGAAAGAATACTTGATGAAGGATGTTCAGCAGTGATCAGCTTGGGTTATGGTAAAAGAATGTTGATTAATGGTTTTGTTGAAGATTTTTCAAATATTAGAAGAGAGGAATTACTTGAAGTGGTTGATTATGATCCTATTAAGAGAAATTTACTTGTCATTGGACCATGTGAGCCGAAACCTGAGACATCTATTCATTGGATGATACATTATGCAAGAGATGAAGTAAATGTGGTTATACAGATTAACGACGAGGGTTTGATAGATGAATTGAAAAACAAAATACCTACTGTTGAAAAAGATGGTGTTATTGGTTCAATTGAACAAGTTAAAAACGTTATGAAAGGTCTTAGAAATAGTAAGATGGTTGGTGTTAAAAATCTTGGTGTCTTGTTTGTTGGAAGTAGTGTAGAAGAAGTTGAGAACTTGGTTTTAGAAACTATTAAAAAAAGATAAAAACCGATGAAGAAGTTAAACGGGGGTTAAGATGAAAATTAATGGAAAGAGTTATAGGTGTTTATGGTTTGAAGATGATGCTATAAAGTTTATTGATCAGAGGAAGTTACCTTATAGGTTTGAA
>QMTJ01000115.1 GCA_003651045.1 Thermoplasmata archaeon
ATAATAAAATCGATGAAATAGATGGTGAACTTATACTGTTTCTCTCTGAAAACAATACAATAAAAAATAACACAGTTAGTAATGGATTACATGGTATATGCCTAGATTATGGTTCTAAAAACAACATTGTTGAAAACAATACTGTAACAAACAACTGGGTAGGTATATCCTCTCTTACAAAAACATCAAATAATCTAATCCGAGGAAATCATATTTATAAAAACGTTGTTGGTTTAGAAATAACCACATACTACCCTCCTTTCAAATGCCATAACAACGTTATTGTTAACAACTTCATCAAAAACAATAGAGTAGGTATAGAAATAAACGAAGGTTCTCATCATCACATCCTCATGAAAAACACAATCACGTTAAACATAGTATATGGTTTAATTATCAAAAACTCAAACAATATCACTATAAAAAACAATAATTTCAAAAACAACCTACTATTTGATTCCACTTTTGCTAACAGTAAAGACAACATCTGGTATAATAACTAGTGGAATAGACCTAGGGTTCTACCAAAAATCATTTTTGGGTATAAAAAACATAACAACCTATTTATTCCATGGATAAATATAGACAAGAAACCTGCTAAAAAACCATTTCTTCCCTTATAATGTTAAACTTCAACTTGTTTTATTTTTTTTCGTTTATTGATTAGCTCTTTATAAAAACTTAACAACTCAGCATCTTGACCTTGCCATTTCATAGGCTGTCTAACTTGTAAATCACCATACGTTGGAAAACTCCATATGGACTTATTCTGTGTCATACCAACTTCAGTTCCATAATAAATAATTGGTGGTTGATCCATCATAAACTGTAATCTAGCTGCTTCTTTAAGTTTCTCTTTATCCCCCTTGCATTCAAAAAGGAAACGATCCATATCGTGGTTATCCAAAAACGTAGGAAGGAAATAATCATCTGGAAACCTACTATAATGCCGTTTTATTTCCCTCAAAAGAGACGATTTTGGGAAAACCTTTTTCGCTATATAATCCCTTAACAGCTCTTGGAATCTAAAATCTAAAACCCCATCAAATATATTAACGTATTCTCTCAACAGCTTCTCGGATGATGCACCCAATAACCATTTAACAATTTTACCTTTAACATTTATAGTTTTCAACTCATTAAACTTTATACCTTCCATCCATGCTTCACCAATTAAAACAAAACCCGGATTCAATTTTTTAATCTCTTTTTTAAACTGTAACCAGAAATCCTTGCTTGGTCCAATCACATGATCTAATCTAAAACCGTCAAAACCTAGTTTAACCCAAAATCTTGCAACATTCAACATGTACTCTCTAGCAGGTATATAATCAAGATTTATCTTAGGTAACTCTTTTATACTTAAAAAACAGAGATACCTATCTGGCCATCTGGTAAAATAAAACCAGTTCCTATACATACTGTTTTTATCATGCTGCGCTTCCTTGAAGAAGGGATGTTCCT
The DNA here is from genome assembly GCA_003651045.1 of Thermoplasmata archaeon. Classification (GTDB taxonomy): domain Archaea; phylum Thermoplasmatota; class E2; order DHVEG-1; family DHVEG-1; genus B24-G9. Next base: position 1,465 of record QMTJ01000115.1, read on the forward strand.
TGGAGCAATGATTAGGTACAAAATCAGTGATTATATGCATATTATGTTTATGAACTAATCTAATTAGCTTTTCAATGTCTCTAATTGTTCCAAAACGTGGATCAACTTTATAGAAATTAGTTATATGATACCCATGATACTCAGTAGTTTCATAAAAAGGAGAAATCCATAGAGTATCAACTCCAAGATCTATCAAATACGGTAGTTTATCGATTATTCCTTTAATAGTCCCACCAAGAAAAACAGGTTTATCCCAGTTCTCCGTAGATGTAAAACCCGCAAAACGATCGATCAGTATATGATAAATTATAGCGTTTTTAAACCAAGTAACATCAGCCATACTATCTATAAATAATTTCGATATAATAATACCTTCCTTCTTTATATCAAGAAAACTATTTACCATTTACATGAAAGAGTTAAAAATAAAAAAAGTAACAAGTAAAAACGAACTCAAACAAGTATTACAAATCAGGATGAACGTTTTTGTTAAAGAACAAAAAGTACCACCCCATGTAGAGATAGATGGATTAGACAAAGAAGCAGAACATTTCATAGTTTACCTAAAAAATAAACCCATTGGATGTGCTAGAATAAAAACACATAAAAACCATGCCAAGTTAGAAAGAATAGCAATAACAAAACACCATAGAAACAAAGGATATGGAAAACAACTAACCAGGTACCTAATTAATTATTGTAAACAAAAACAATTTTCTAAAATCTATTTACATTCACAAACACATGTTGCAGATTTTTATGAAAAACTTGGTTTCAAAAAAACAGGTAAACCCTTCTATGAAGGTGGAATTAAACATATAAAAATGTACATGAAAACATAGAAAAAAGATAGAGTTTTTAAATCAATAAATGATTGTTTTCCAAAAAATGGATTAGATGAATTATGGCGAAAAAGAAGACATGGAATGAAAAACTTTTGGATAGTAAGGATCTACCCAAAGTTGTAGAGATTAATGAAAAAATGAGTAAAAAATGGGGAAATGGTACTCTTGTGATACCTGCACCAATAGAAGTCGATGAAATCATGAAAACAGTACCCCCAGGGAAACTGATCACAGTTAATGAAATCCGTAAGAAACTTGCAAGAAAACATAACACTACGATATGTTGCCCTATCACAACTGGTATTTTCTCATGGATCGCTGCTCATGCGGCAGAGGAATCAGCGTCTAAAGGAGAAAAAAATATCACACCTTATTGGCGTACACTTAAAACAGGTGGCGTACTTAATCCAAAATACCCTGGTGGTATAGAAAACATAAAAAAGAAACTAGAATCTGAGGGGCATAAAATCATTAGAAAAGGAAAAAAATATATTGTTGAAAACTATGAAAAAGCTCTGATAAGAATATAATTTTTTCCTCTATGAATAAATAACCGGTTGTGTTATATTTTGGGTTTTTAGTCTATGAATATATAATTTAGCCCATGAAAAAGATACAACAGATCCTGTGAGATTAGCAACAACGATACCCCACCATATACCATTTAAACCTAGTAAGAGTAAACAACAAAAGAATACTCCAAGAATTGGCATGAGAATAATAGTTCTCAACGAAGTTGCAAGTAATGCGTATGTTCCTTTTCCTGTTCCTTGGAACATAGCAGAAGATGCAATACCAAAAGCAGCTGTAGGATAAAACAAGCAGGATATCTTGATAAAGTTTTCAAGATCCTGTGCGATCTCTGATGATCCTCGTCCTGTTGTAAAAATAGTTGTTATATAAGGTGCAAGTAGGAAGATAAAAAGCGCTATTAGTATTTCTATTGTTAAACCAAATTTGACAGAGTATAGAAATGCTGTGTCTAGTTTTTTATAATTTTTTTCACCATATGTTGCTCCAGTTACTGATGTTGTAGCTGTTGCTAAACCAAGGAGTGGAAGGATAGCTATTGTTACAACTCTCCAGCCTGTGGAATAAACAGCTACTCCATTATCACCTGCTAGAGCAATGTTTACTATGATGTAGTTTAATATAAGCATTGTAAAAGACATACTAAGTTGTTGTATAGATGCAGGAAAACCCACTCTAAAAATATCTTTGAGAATTTCTTTTTTGAATTTAAAATCTTTGAACCTAAAAGAAACATATGTATCCTTTCTGAAAAATAACCAGTATATCAGAATAAGTGAAGTGATAAACATTGAGAGGATAGTTGCATAAGCAGCACCAGCCACGCCTAGTTTAAAGGTGAATATAAAAATTGGATCTAATATAATATTCAATCCTGCTCCAAATACTAGTGCATACATTGCTCTTTTAGCATCACCTTCTCCTCGAAGCAATGCAGTAGCAATATTAATGAAAAAGATAATTATGCTACCGCCAAAAATAATACGTCCATATGATATTGCTAATTCTAGCGATCCACCTGCTCCTATAATCTCAAACATTTCATCTGCAAATAAATAAAAAATTATTGTATAAACAACTGATATCAAAAGTGTAATTATTATTGAATGAATTGCAACATTATCTGCACCTTCTTTATCCCTTGCACCGATTCTACGTGAAACTGCCGAGGATCCACCAACACCGATACCTGTCGAGATAGAAACAGCCATCATGTAAAAGGGCAGTACAAAACCTATAGCTGCAAGAGCAAGTTTACCTGTCCCCATTACAGTAGCAGCTGTAAATAACCTAGAACCAAAACCAGAAACCCAGAGCGCGTCTACAAAATTGTAAATAGTTTGAACAGACATTGCTATCATCATAGGTATAGCAAGTCTAATTATTGCTTTCTTAGGATCCCCAAGAAGTGTTTTTACACCTTTAGTCTCAACCTCGTTAGTCACTAGACGCAGTGGAAGGAAAACGTTTATTTCAAGTTTATGTTTTTTTAGAGGTAGTTGTCAACTTTAGCACCTCACTAGATGATACATACTTACAAAACAGTTCAGCCAATTCTGAACTGTTTTTAATCTCGTGTTATAAGGCCAATTTCTATAGAACAGTTTTATCCTATGTTTCAACAGGAAAAACCATTGCTCAACAGGGTTACGAGGTCCAAACGTGATATGTTCCCATTCAATACCTAGGCGTTGTAACGCTGGTTTATACCAAGGACCACCATCAACCAAAATCTTTGGTTGATTTACACATTTTTTCAAGATATGTTTAAGGAAACTATAAGCCTCTATTGAAGCACGACCTTTGGTCACCCAAACACCTATTATTTCCCAG
>QMTJ01000116.1 GCA_003651045.1 Thermoplasmata archaeon
GCTTTTTTATCCTCGTCTCCAAGAACAACATGTAAATGTAGTAAAAAATCCTCGTTTTGTGAACATATGTTACCAGTTAAAGATAATATCTCAAATGGTTTTTTAAACTCTTTGGGTGTATAGTTCCCTTTTGTTTTAAAATAACCAATTTTAGCTTTTTTCAACTGACCCACTGCTGAGAGTATTACAGCTGTTTTAACCTTATGTAACCTGCAAGCCTCTACAAGTTTCTCATTAACATCTTCATCTGGAAAAAGACGTATGAAAACTATATCCCTATATTCTTTACTCTCCATAATAAAATTCTCATATTTTTCTTTTAACAAAATCAAGTAACTGTTCCTTTGTAAACGGTTTCTGTAAAAAATCATCCTCGTTACTAGTATCAATATCCTTTTTTGACCCTGGTTTCATAGAAAAAAACGCAGGCTTGTTACTATTAGGCATAACAGTATCAATGAGTATTAAACCAAATTTTTCTTCCTCGTCCATGATCTCAAAAGCCTTCCGGCTGTTATCCACAGTCACAACCTTAAAATCACCCTCCTCTAAACAAGCTTTAACCTCTTCAAGAACATTAATCTCATCATCTACAACCATAATCGTCTTCATACATCATCCACCAAACACTGAGATATATCAATGTTATCATAGGATAAAATTTAAATGTTTCCTACCAAAACAACCCAAAGAAAAAAAGGGGGTTAGAGGGGGGTCGAGAAATGCAAGAAGAGGTGAATACAAAAAATCTCTAGACCCCCTCCACGAGTTTTTTCCACTTCAACCTCAACAGTTAAATAAACCCTATATTTCTCTTATTCTTTAAACGCTAATAATTCCTCGTAATCACCTATGAACACATATTCTTCACCGATTTTTTCAATTAAACCCTTCCTTAGAGCTATCTCAAATAAGCTATCATTGATTTCTATCACTACCTTGTCTTGTTTATCATTTTTATATTCATCATAATCCTCTAATACTACAGTGACTTTATGCATATCTCTCTTCTACTCCATATGATGTGATAAATACTACTTTTATCATGATAACATTTGACAATCATAGTATATAAGTATATCCTATCAAAACGTCAGATTGAGAATTAAACCTGTTTGACAAAATCACATCTATTGAAAAACAAAAAAATAGAGATAAAAATGTTTTGATAAAGGAAAGGATAAATCTATTACATCAGTAGGGTTATTTTTAATTGTTTAAGCACCTACATATACACCTACGCGTTTAGATACACTAAACCCTTAAATAAGGCATTAATATTTTAACCACTAACATAAAAAATAGGAGGAAGGATGGAGAATGCAAGCTATGTTTAAAAAAATAGCAAGCTGGTTTTTCTTAGTAGGGATCCTAATAGCAGTGATTGTCGGTCTTCTAGCACAGACAGTATGGCCACCAACAGTCAATGAAGCAACAGGTTCAGTAACGTTGAATTATCCAACATATATAACAATTGCATTGGCTGCGCTAGGTTTCATTGTTGGAATACTATCGTTCTTTGCAATAGGAAACATCACACATGAAAGAATTCCAACATTTTTAATAGCAGCTTTAATATTAGTTGGAATCGGTGGAATAGGCCAGTATTTCTCAAATTTAGACATCGTAGGAACCTACTTTGCTAACATCGCAGCGACAATAGCCATATTTGCTGCACCAGCTGCTGGTTTACTAGCAATCCGTGCAATATGGGATGCTGGTAAAACCGAAGAATTGGAAAAGATTATACCAAAAATCACAAAATAAAAAATTATTTTCTTTTCTTCTTTTTTTATATAAATTTTTTTTACATCAATTAGATTTGATAAAAACAGATTATTTTATCAAAACGTTTAGTTCAACTCTTTATCTAAATATTTTAAAACCCATTTATACAAACTTACAATAGTCATGGTAAACATTCCAGCTACAAAACCCAAGAGTACCATGACTATTGCTTGCATCTTACTTCGCCACCACCCTCTTCTGTTGAGAAATAAGTTTTAAAGTTATCTCTTTTGACATGTTTTTTTCCTTCTTTTTATAATAAAAACACAAACAATGACATAGTTTAACTATATCATGATAATATTTGTCTTTGATAGTATATAATACTTTCTTGAAAAAACGACAATTTGTCAAAAAAACAAAATTATTTTTATAAATATATAATTCTAAAACAGTTTAACAAAAAAAATAGAAAAAAACGGGTTAAATATTCATTTTATAAATCACAAGACCAGAAAGCATTTTAGGAAGAAAATAAGTAGACTTCTGAGGCATATGCTCACCAGCATCAGCTATCGCTTTTAACTCACTAATCCTCGTAGGATTCATCAAAAAAGATAAATCAAACCTACCTTCATCAACAAATCTAACAGCTTCCTCATCAACCCGGGTATATCTCACATGATCCTCAAGATTATCTTGGTTTATCCCCATTAAATGTTCAAGAACAATCTTATGCAGTATCGATACATCCAATCGCCTCCATGTCTCGGATTCACCCCTTGCGAATTCATCCATATATTTTTCATCTTTCAAAGTTAAAACATAATATTTACCCCTTATGTAAAGAGCGAACTTATGACCTTTATCGGTTTTGATTTCGTCTCTAATTTTTTTACTAATTTCTTTGTAAGTAGTCTTTGAACTATCAAATGTTTTCTCTTCGACGGTAAAATAACACTCAGCTTTAGAGAGAAGATCATCAATATCAACACCCTGTTTCTTGATTAACCTATGCGTTGGAAGAATAGAAAGCCCTTTGTCAAACATGTTAACAAGTATAACCATACGATAGTTAAAAGGTGCATCTTCATTAGTGTTACCTGTTTTCTCCCGCATCTCTTTAGCGAAATTAACAGCAGTCTGATATCTATGATGCCCATCCGCGATGAACAAAATCTTATCCCGGAGTTCATCTTGAATCATAGATATAACATCCTCATCCTCGACTCTCCATAGTTTGTGGTTGAAACCATCATATCCTTTTACATCTATAATAGGACTATCAAGCGTTGAATCGACTCTCTCTCTAATTTTATCATCCCGGTCAATATAGAGTAGTTGTATAGGTTCAAGATTAGCAACACATGCACGCATTAGATTCAACCTATCTATTTTTGGTTTAGAAAGTGTTTTTTCATGTGCTTTAACCATCTTATAATCCGGATCTAACTTTAGTAGGATAAAAAAACCATTCATCACTTTCAACTCATTATTAACCATGTACTCGATTTTATATGGGTAAACCGCGGGTTTATCAGATTCAACCAATATACCTTCTTTTAACCATTTGTTAAACAATTCTTTAGCTCGGGTATACCGATTATCATTTTTATTATCACTTGGTTTTTCTTTACCAAGTATAAGCCTCACAAAATTATAAGGATGTTTTTTGTAGAGTTCCTCCTGCATCTCTTTGGATATAATATCATACGGTGGTGACATCACATCATCTAATCTGTTAATCTTCTGTATATTATAGGTTATACCTTTAAACGGTAGAACTTTAACCATATATCTAACAACCCCCTTTTTAGAGTTTTTAACCTGTATATTATAGATCTGTTAAAAAAGTTGCTAAAATGGAATGTTTTATAAGTTGTCTCACAGATAAAGGAATCGGATGAAAAGATGAAATACCGGGATCTCATAACCTTGTTCGTGTCAATTTTTTTCATTCTTTCATTAGCGTACCTTGGTGTAGATACATCATTCTGGTTTGTACCTGTCATTTTGTTTATTTTATTGATAGTCATAGTTTATAAGCTATGGATTGAAAAATAACAACTTCTAATATACCAAAAAACTTGTAATGTTAGTTTCTTACCTAATGTTTAATATAACAATCTTTTTATTACGCACGTCGAAATGGTAGAAACAGTATATGATAAAAAAATCCTAAACACTGCTAAAAAAATACTTTTAGAATATCCTCTATGCGATTATTGTCTTGGTAGAGTTTTTTCAAAGATCGAAAAGAATGTTACTAATAAAGAACGAGGAGAAAAAATAAGAAATCTTATTAAAAAACAAGAAACCAATGTAGTTGATTGCTGGCTTTGTTCTGGTCTCATGGATGAAATCCCTCATTTCGCACAGCTTATAGAGGATTCGTTAAAAGAATATGAGTATGACACTTTTTTAGTAGGATCCATCATAGATGAAGAGATACTTGAAAGGGAAGAAAAACTTTTGGAGTACACTGGCTCACAGTATAGTGAGTCGATAAAAACAGAAATCAATAGAGAAGTTGGTAAAATCCTTGAAAAAAAACTTGGTAAAATAGTTGATTTTGAGAAACCAACTATTATGGCTGTTGTTGATACAGCGTTTGATGTTGTAGATTTGCAGATAGCCCCTCTCCTTATCTATGGGAGATACAGGAAATACAGCAGGGAGCTACCGCAGACTAAATGGTTCTGTAAGATATGCCGTGGTAGAGGATGTAAAAAATGTGGTTACACAGGTAAACTATATCCCACAAGTGTTGAAGAACTTGTTGCAGAAAAAATTTTAGAAATTACTGGTGGTAGTGATGAATCTTTCCATGGATGCGGACGCGAGGATATAGATGTTAGGATGTTAGGTAACGGTCGTCCTTTTGTCCTGGAGGTTAAAAACCCTAAAGTTAGAAGTATCAACC
>QMTJ01000117.1 GCA_003651045.1 Thermoplasmata archaeon
TCAGAGGTTTGAAGCATACGCCATGTATGGAGTAAAACAGGGTCTTTTTTTTCTCTGAGTTTACGTCCTATTTCTTTTAACTCGTTGAAACATGCTATCTGCATATCGTTCCCAAGCCATGTGGATACATCACGATCTGCATCTGCCCATGAAATAGCCCAAGGTACATCGATTTCACCTACAGGCTCGTATTTTTCAACTGCTTCACTAACTGTTACAAAATCAAGATGCTCATGTTTTAACACTTCACCAGGGAAATGCTTGAGGAAATCAAATATACCAGTCTCAGTCCAATGATGCTCTCCAAAGGTTTCATAATCCATAAAAAGGTTTACAATATCCCCTTCACAGTGTGCTATCCAGCTGGCATACTTTTCAGCAGTTAACGGGTAACCTGGCCACAAGCGCGCTGAGAAACGAAAACCTACATCATCGCTAAGAGTATAGTTTCTAAGTAATATTTTTAAATCCGTGTTTACTGGTTTATAAAGATAATTCGGTGAACGCCATCCCAGGATTTTTTCAGTACCCTCAGTTATAATACCTTTATAACCCATCTCTGCAATTTTTTTAGCAATACGGTTGTCATATATAGCTTCTGTGTTTCTAAAAACACGTGGTTTATAGTTGAACAACTCGTTAATTATTTGATTATGCATTTTAACTTGTTCTTCAAACTCATCAAGTTCATCATATAGAGAAGCTAGGGAATGATAATAAGTTTCCTCTATCATGTCAACAGCACCAGTTTTAAACAACTCTATAAAACTCTCTAGTACATCTGGTAAATACTGTCGGCAGTATTCAATAAACGTACCTGTGAGACTAAAAGATATCCGGAACTCACCATCATATTTGTTTATTAAATCTAGTAACAAGTTGTTAGTAGGAAGGTAACATTTCCTCGCTACTTTTTCAAATATGTTTTTGTTTAAATCATGGTTGAAATAAGTAGACAATGGATCGTTGTTTTTACCTATGTTAAAAACACTGAAACGGTTTAACCTCATCGGTTGATGAACTTCGAAATATATACAGGCTGATGTCATCTCTACAAGACTCCCCTGTAAACATCTATTGTTTTCTCTGCAACACGATCCCATGTGAAAAGTTTAATCTCTTTTTTACCATGCTGAACAAGTGTTTTACGTAGAGGCGGGTATCTAAGTAACGAAATAACCTTGTTAGCTATTTCATCTGTATCCCAGAAATCAACACGTAAACAATGGTTAAAAACCTCCGAAAAACCAGCTGTTTTACTAGCAATAGTAGGAGTACCAGCAGAGATAGCCTCAAGAGCAGTGATACCAAAGGGTTCACTCACAGACGGCATAACATAGACACTAGAGATACCATAAATATGTTTAACCTCTTCATCAGTTAACCGCCCTGTAAATATAACCCTATCAGATATACCTAAATCAAGAGCCTGCGAAATCAAACGAGGAAGCATATCACCAGTTCCAGCTACCACAAAACGAGTACTGGGTTCATACTCAGCCACTTTTTTAGCTGCACGGAGGAAAAACTCTGCACCTTTTTGAATAGTAAGCCGCCCTAGGAACAAAACAATATCTTGTTTCTCACCCTCCGGTATCGGGTAAACCGCGTTATGAATAACAGCAACCTTCTCAGATGGTATACCATATTTCTCTGTTATAACACGTTTTGTGAAATGACTCACAGCAATAACTTTATCAGCTTTTTCCATACCCTGTTTCTCAATATCGATAAACCATTGATTCGGATACAACCAACCAGATCTATCATATTCTGTAGAATGAACAGTTACCACCATAGGTATACCCAAGTCTTCTTTTAACACAGCTGCTGCTTTCATCGTAAGCCAGTCATGCGCATGTATAAGATCATATTTACCCTCCGTTTTCACTAGTTTTTTAACCATTGCAACAACTAGCTTGTTATATTTATCTACTGCTTCAAAAAACTGACCAGATAACTCTTTACTATCAGGACGATCATAGGGAAATATCTGAGTTTCACCAACTTCTATAATCCTCAAATGCTTTTTATCACTCCTACTAGCATGTCGAGTTTTAGGCATAAAGAAATCTACATGTACATCATCTCTATCAGCGAGACTATGAGTAAGACCATAACAGTGAGTAGCAAGACCACCTGCTTTAAACGGTGGATATTCCCAGCCAAGCATTGCAATTTTCATCTAATATCCTCTAACCAAGTTCTTACCTCTAACTGCTATGTACTCTACACTAACATAGACAAGGTCTTCTTGCATTCAGACCTTTTTTCATTGCATATTTTAGGAACTATTTTAACTCTAAATTTTCTTTTTTTTTATTTTAAAGAATATTTTTTGTTTTTTTCATTAAAATAGATTTTATCTTCTCTAGCAAGCCAACCAAGAGCAGAATAGATCTGCTCGTCGTTAAGATGCGAAAGACGTTTTATCGTAGCAATATCAGCATCTCCCCAGACATCTAGTATCCTCCATATCATACCAGCATGATTCCCTATCTCACCCTCTAAATTCGTCACATCTAATTTTAAACAATTGTTATCCAGTGCTATCTTGTTTTCCCGAGCGAGCCAACCAAGCGCTGCATTAAAATCATCATCATTTAATCTAGTAAGCTCCAATAGTTTTTCTTTATCCATCTCCCCGTTTTCGTTTAATGTCCTCCAGATTTTACCTGCACTCATACCAAATCTAACGTTAATATCCCTCACAGCATGCTTCCTCCACTGTTAAAACCTAGTATTTAAAGTATATCAAATAATATAATATAAGGTTATCTAAAAATAAAAAAAACGGGCTTGAGGGGATTCGAACCCCTGACCGATCGGTTAAGAGCCGATTGCTCTACCTAGCTGAGCTACAAGCCCTTATAGAAGTAATTTACTAGCGAAAAAGGGCTAACGACTCTATGATTTTAAAGATTGTGGTAAATAAATTATAGGTTAAAAGTATTTTAGGAAATAATCAGGGTTTAGATAACCAAATTGTTATTTTTCTAAGAGAAACACCATTTTTTCTTAAAATATTCTCAAGTTCCCATGACATTTTTTCAGGTATTAATATCGATGCTATACCTATCCGTAAACCACCTAACTCTTCAACTAGTCCTCTTTGTTCATTTGTATATATTTTCCCTTTGTATTTTTTTTTAGTCTTTATACCATAAAGCATTCTTTTTATTTTCATTTTTTCTGAGTGATTAAGATTACTCAGGTCAAATTTGATAATTTCATATGGTTCAAGTTCAAGTTGTTGTATAGAAACATCAGGTGTTTTTCCATAGATTGTAATTCCTTCTCTAAGTAAAGTTTCGATAAATTGCCGATCTAAATTTTTAAAAGAAGGTTCTGTAAATATTAAATTTATATTTTTGTCATATTTTTTTTCAAGATCAAGTATTTTGTTTGATATATTGTTTTTTGTATTCTCATTTTTTAGTATAATACAAATATCAAGATCGCTTTCTTCTCTTGCCTGATTTCTTGCGACTGAGCCGAATACTATTACTGTTTCTATTTCTGAATATTTTTTTGAAATTTTTTTAATTTCCTCTATTAACTCACTTACTTTCTTACTCATTTATGTTTTCACCTAATTTTTCAAGACATATTTTTTCGATTGTTTTGTAGCAAGTTTTCACATTTTTCATATCTATTTCGGTCCATGAAAAACCATATGTAAATTTTGGTCGGAGTTGGTTTTCAATTTTTTGAAAATTCTTCCAAATTTCATCGGTTTTATTTTTAAAAATAAATTCGTTTTTGATTAATATTGATCGTAAATGTTGATGTTTATTAATGTGGACTCTTTCTTGAGCTGCACAAGATTCTATTAGATGGTAAGCAGAGAGAAAATATGCTTCTACGCGTGTTCCTTCGAAGTTATTGATGTTTTCGGCATCGTTTTTGAATTTTTTATAGAGTTTGAAATGATTTTCTTTACTACCCATGCTATCACATTCGTTATATTGTATAACGAAAATGGGGTATTTATTCTTTTCGTTATATTGTATAACGAAAATAGTTTTGAAGTTTAATAGAGAGAAGCTTGAACTGAAATACTCTAAATAGCTGAGTTACAGAACCTCCCTCACTACTTCAAATGATAAGATAAAAAGAGAAAAACAAGAAAAAACATTTGTTGAGTCATTCTAAACTAGTTTTTTCCATGATTTTTTTTATCTCTGACTCTTCTATCTTGGATATATATTTTGCATCAATATGATCTGTTATATAAACGTCTTTACCTGCGTGATAAATCTTTAAACCGTCTTCTCTTGCTTTTTTACCATCAACCTTTAAGATAAGAGGATCCTCTGTTCTAACACGTCCTGCTTCTATTGCTTTCTCGATACTACCGCTGAGATGTACTTTTTTACGGTCGATAGGATGAAGACCACCCTCTAGGATGATATCAATTTCCTCCTCAGTAACTGGGTAAAAGAATTCATCAATATCTGCTAATGGTAAATCATCAAGGTTTACATCGATAGTATGACCATATGTTGCTCTTATCATCCCACCATCTATCTGATAGCGTCCTCGCGGATCAGTATGTACTAATGCTTCTATATGTTTAATTTTTAACCAGTCGAAACCAGA
>QMTJ01000118.1 GCA_003651045.1 Thermoplasmata archaeon
ATAAAGGTCTGCTTTTGTTTTTTCAATATAGTTCTGCATTTTCTGAAGATTTGATTTTTTATCAGAAATCTTTGGTCTCATTGAAACTAATGCTATCTTCATTTTTGGTACCCTATAAAACAAGTATAATAAACGTTTTTATAATACTGTTGATGTATATCAGCATTTGTTTTTTTTGTTAGATCTTTTTTTTAACGATGCTTGTTTAAATTTATGAAAGTAAAAAAGAGGTAATCATGCGAGGTTTTATCTGCCTCATCGTACACAACTACTCCAACGCTGTGTTTCAGAAGAGAAAACTTGTTCAGTCTCCATTGATATGGGGGATCTGTATCTTTGTACATTAGTTTACCATCATAGTAGAATTCTACTTTGTTAATTGAAGTATTACCAGGTTTAACCTCAGCGTAAATAAGTGCATCATCTATTACGATTGTTTTGAAATCTTTTAAATTTTTGATGATTCTGTCTTCAAAATAAATTTTACCTTTTTTTGGAGAAACTATTTTAACCTGTGGATAAACCATTTCAACATCCGCTAGATATGCTAGTGATCCAACGATAAGTCTGGTTGTGTTAACGAGATAGCTGAAATTTACATGTTCAATGGTATCTTCTGATGTATGAAAGTAATTTTTATTGAATTCACTCTGCCAGAAAACAATGGATTCATAGCCATATCTTATAAAATTAAGATAGTCACTACCACCATGTCGTGCATTTGGGTTAAGAATATTTACTGGTAGGTTCTCAAAACCTATATTATAGTTTTGATTGATTTTTTCAATATCATCGATCATCCATTGTGTATCCTCTGTTCCATAGATTTTAAATGTTTTTCCACCAGTGGTGGTCTCTGCGTATCCTATCATATCCGCGTTGAATTCCACAAATACTTCTTCGTTATTGTCATATATTTCTTTCGTGTAAGCTTTGCTCCCCAAGAGTCCTTCTTCCTCTCCTGAAAAAGTAACAAATTTGATAGTTCGTTTAAACTCAAACTGACTTAAAACATAAGCTGCAGTGAGTACTGCTGCAACTCCTGATCCATCATCGTTTGCTCCAGGTGCGACTTTGACTGTATCGTAGTGTGCATTAAAAATTAGTGTTTCTTTACTGTTTTCATCTTCACCATTTAACGTTGCTTCGATATTTTGACCTTGGAAATGTCGAGGGTACCATTTGTTACCGAATTCTTCCCAGTAGTGATATCTGGTGTCTAACCCCATTTTTTTGAATTCATTATAAATGTATTCTGCTGCTTTTTCGCATCCATAAGTACCTGTCATTCTTGGTCCGATTGATACTAAATTTTCTAAGAATCTTCTAATCACTGTTTCATTTATCATCTGGATGATCTGCATTATTTTCTGGTCTATGTTTTTCGATTCTTTTGCTTCATAGTTGTTCTCTAAACTGAGTCGTTGATTACTATTTTTTAAAAAGGAATATGAAGATATCGCAGGGTTTATCAGTAGGATAACGGTTATTACAACGGTGAGTGTTTTAATAATCCTGTTAATCATGTTTTTTTCACCATTTTAGTAAAAATAAAGTTCAATTATATAAATCATACTGTATTAAATAATTTGTTTTTTTCTTGTGTAAAAAAAGTTGAGGCACCTCTCTTATCATTTTGTTAGTTGGGATGAGAGATGGGATGCACGATGAGGAGGCACCTCTATTCTGTTTTTAAGGAGGAAGTGAAGTGGGGGAGGAAGAGTTGGAAAGGTTTTTTAGTGCCGATTTTTTGGGATAAAATTTTGGAATGGGATGCACGGAAGATTTTAATCGGCACTTTGTTTTTTTCAGCAATCAGTGGGTTGTATAAAAATGTGTTATATTTTTTGTTTGTTGGTGTTATGATTGCTGATTTGTTGATGGTTTTTTTCATCTCCCACACACCTTTTGCAATGCAATAAAGCATTGCAATACAATGTATGGGACATATAATATATAAATATTTCGCTTAATGCATTGCATTAATGCAATTCAAAAAAGAAATGCATAAATAGTTATTAAAATATTCAATAATTTGAATGGATACTTATCAAAAAGAGATCGCTTTAATACAAAAAGTTTTAAAAGAAAACCCAAAAGGAATGACTGTAACAGATATCTCACGAAAAATCAAAATAAATAGAAACTCTGTAGCTAAATACCTTGATGTAATGCGAATCTCAGGGCTTGTAGATATGATAACATTTGGTCCCGCAAAAGTTTTTTTTCCATCAAAGAGAGTCCCAATAATAGATTTGTTGAACTATACCTCTGATTATATCCTAGTATTTGATTCTGATATGAAAATTACTATGATAAATGATTCTTTCTTAGGTTTTTTAAAAGTTAACAGAGAAAACATAATCGGCCGTTCGATTAATGACACGATCCTAAAACACTTTGGGGATAATGCTGAGTTGATAGTTGGGATAAAAGAAGCTCTTGAGGGAAATAACTTCAAACAGGAGATAGATATTGAGAAAGATAACGAGATTTTCTTTTTCCTAGTTAACATCATCCCTACTACTTTTGAAGATGGTAGAACTGGTGTTACTTTGATTATGAAAAATAACACTGACCGTAGAATCGCTGAAAATATATTACGTGAAAGTGAAGAAAACTTTAAAAACCTCCTGAGAAAGATTAGTAAAAAATAGTACAAACTTTTTTAGATAATAGTAAATAGGAGATAAACTGTTAGCATTGTCATAAAAGTTGTGAGAACTATCAAAGTTATAATAGCATTGGTTTTAAGGTCGAAGATGTTTATCCAGTCTAGTATTGCTATTAGTACATATGATAATATTAACATTACTACCAATGAAAGCAGTATTACACCAACAACGTATATAGGGTTGGAATAGTTTTTTGCTTGTTCTATTAGAATCCACATTGATGCAAAAAACGCTAAGAGCCCTATAGTTATTTGTGCTTTTGTTCTTTCTTGCATACTCTGATTGTCAGTGTTTCTTTCTTTATAAATCTTTTTAAAACAATTTGGTTAATTATTATATATCTTGGTATAATTCTGGTTTAAAAAGGAGGATTTTTTAGCTTTGATAAGAGAACCTCGATGTAAAGTGTTTCGTTATAAGAATTTGGTTATAAAAACGCATCCTGAGGTTTATGAACCTGCGGAGGATACTTTTCAACTTCTTGAGGTACTCAATGTTTCTAAGGGCGATAGGGTTCTTGAGGTTGGAACTGGTTGCGGTATTATAGCTCTTGTTTGCGCAGAAGCTGGTGCAAATGTTGTTTGTTCAGATATTAACCCTTATGCAGTAGAGTTAACTCGTAGGAATTATTCTTTGAATAAAACCTGTTTAAAAGGTGATTTTGAAGTACGTCAGGGTGATCTCTTTTCTGTTTTAAAACCATTTGAACAGTTTGATGTCATAATTTTTAACCCACCATATCTCCCTACTAAGGTTGATGATATAGTTGGTGGTTCTGGATGGTTCGATATCGCTGTTAGTGGTGGTAGAGATGGTTTCGGAGTAGTTAAACGTTTTATTAAAGATGTTCATAGGTTTCTAGCTAAAAATGGTTGTGTATATTTTGTGTTCAGCTCTCTATCGGATAAATCAAAACTTGAACAAATTTTATCTAAAACTAATTTTAAATTTAAGGTATTACTCACACGTAACTATAATGATGAACAGTTAGATGTTTATCGTCTGTTTTTTTTAACAACGTGTTAAAATAGATATAAAAAACTCCATATTTGTTTGATTTTTTGAAATAAAATTATAGGATTATATTGTGATGGGTTATAGAGTTGTCTACCACGCGGCATGGTGACATCAAATGAGCCCCATTCACTATACGTGTTATATACGTCTTTAGCTCTTATTTTTATTGTGTATTTACCTCTATTATTCCATTTATGTGTTATTTTTACGTTTTCACCAGAGTTATATGGTCCAATCCAGTTTTCAACATTACCATCATCCCAGTCTATGAAATAATAAACTTGATCATCATCTGGGTCTGTTGTTGTAATAAGATACTCATATTCTACTCCTTGTTTTATTTTTTTTGGACCATACAAGCTAGGAGTTTTAGGTGGATGACCTTCAATTGTTCTGAAACACCATGTAGGTCCAATATATTGAGAACCATGTATATCTTCTACAACGACTTGCCAATGGTAAAACTGGTTTTTCTTTAAATCTGTAACGTGTAAAGATGTAGAGGAGGAATGATACGCTAATAAGTCATTTTCTGTAAAAGAACTACCTGGACTATCAGATAAATAAACGTTATAGTAAACGTTATCTCCATCTGGGTCGCCTTCACATATCCAGCTTAGAGTCACGTCTATGTTGATATTGTTTTCATAGTTAGATGGCTCTGGGTTCTCCGGTGGGAAAGGTTGAATGTTACCATGTACACCTGACATATACATGGTGTCATCTTCTATTTCACATTCATGGTAACCTATTTTAAACCAGCCGTTTTCACCCCATCCAGTTCCCCAGCTGTTTTTACAAACCCAGTATTCACCAGTGTCGTTGTAACCAACGATAGTTACAGCATGCCATCCTACGAAGTCATCAGAAACCCGGGTATATA
>QMTJ01000119.1 GCA_003651045.1 Thermoplasmata archaeon
TCAACAACTGGTAGCTCCATAGGTGCATCCCAAAAAAAACTAATAATGTTTCAGTCTGCTAAGTTTTACTGTTTATTTTTTTCAAAACGCAAAAGTCCAGTAAAATAATACTAGTAGTAGTTGTTATAATAATAGTAAGCATCCTGTTTTTGATATTTAGATATGTGCCATTTGGAGAAAGAGCAAAGTTTGTAGGGACATGGTATCAACCAGGGAAAACCTGGGCGATGACTTTCAACAGTGATGGATCCTGCTCAGATAAGGGTTGGCCTGGAACCTGGGAGATAAGAGATAGAGAACTAATAATTACAACGATGGATGGAGCAAGTACAGCTCGTTGGAGTTATTCTTTTTCTGATAATGGTAGGGAACTTATTCTTTCCGGTAGAGGTACTTGGATAAAATGGGGATAAAACCCTTTTTTTGTTTTTAAAAAATATGAAGAAAAAAAGGGGGAATAGTTTTTTTAGGAAAATAGTAGTTAAAATGTTTTTTAAGATAACTCTTTAAAACATTATTTTATTATTATTTTTTAGAGTTGCAAAATGTCTAGGAAAAAAATTATTGAAAACAAGCTGAAAACAGCTGGTGTACAGACGGGGGATAAAATACGTGTAGAAACTAAAAACATTAGACGAGAAGGTGTTTTGATGCCTCATCATGATTTCAGCAGTGATGACATTGTTACTATTAAACTAGATAACGGGTACAATATTGGTATCAAAGTTGATGAGGATACAAGGATTTCTCTATTAGAGAAACATAGGAAGATTGTTAAAAAAAGTAGAAGTATTCCTTTTGATAAAAACAAGCCTACTATATCATTTGTTGGAACAGGTGGTACTATCGCTTGTTATGTTGATTACCGTACTGGTGCTGTGTTTCCTGCTACAAGCGCGGAAGAACTTGCTTTTTCTGTCCCTGAGGTTTTTGACATATGTAACGTTAAAACACAGGTTGCTTTTCAAATGTTTAGCGAGGATATAACTGTGCATCATTGGCAGAGGCTTGCTGAAATCGTAGCAAAGGAGTTGAATAGTGGTTCAAAGGGTGTCGTTATTCCTCATGGTACTGATACGTTGGGTTACACTTCTGCTGCTTTATCTTTCATGCTTAAAAATCTTACAGGGCCAGTGGTTCTTGTTGGTGCACAGCGTTCAAGTGACCGTCCTTCTTCTGATGCAGCGTTAAATCTTTTATCTGCAGCAGTAGTAGCGTCTAAATCGGATATAGGTGAAGTCGTAGTGGTAATGCATGAGGGAATATCTGATACGTCTATTGCTATACATAGAGGTACAAAAGTTAGAAAATTCCATACTTCTAGGAGGGATGCTTTTAAATCTGTTAATACCAATTTGTTAGGTGTTGTAGAAAACGGGGAGATAAAAATATACGACAAAGAGTACAACAAAAAGAAGGAAGGTAAAGTCGTTGTAGATAGTAAGATGGAAACAGATGTAGGTATGATTTACACATATCCTGGTTTGAAACCAAAGGATATACCTGATAAAAAAGGTGTTGTTTTAATAGGTACAGGGCTCGGGCATGTACCTGAGAGGGTTATACCCCGGTTAAAAGAGTTAACAGAAAAAGGCACTGTTTTCGCTATGACTTCACAGTGTATATTCGGCAGGATAAACATGAACGTTTACTCAAAAGGACGAGACTTACTTAAAATAGGTGTTATACCCTGCGAGGATATGCTACCAGAAACAGCATATGTTAAGCTCATGTGGGCGTTGGCACATGGTAAAAACCTAGAAGAAGTAAAAAAATTAATGCTTACAAACTTTGCTGGTGAAATTACTAGTAGAACCCGCAGTGATGTATATTTATAAAAGAAACAAAAACAACTGATTTTTGATTTCTACTACCTTAATTTTTTCTGAGTTGATCTTAACTGGTTTAGGTTTTTTAATAGTTTTTATTTCATAACTCTCAGGGGTCATAACTTGAATTTCATCTTTTGTTTCACTAACAAGGATCATTTCTTTAATTAATTCCTTTCCTCCGAAGGTTTTTGTTTTTTGAAGTATTTTAGGATTCATAATTGTTTCCTCCCAGTTTGAAAGGTTAATTAATTTAACCCTGTCACTATGTAGAGTTGCTACGTAGAAAAAAGAATTATCATACTCAAGGAAATCTCCTTTTTTATATGATGGTAAACGAACAAGGTATGTCATTCTATGTATCTGTCTACCTTCTCTCATTCCAATGTTTTTTGAAGATTTCTTGATATATCCACTATATTCTTCTTGGATTTTTTTAGCGATTAAAAAACTAGCTCTTTTATCGCTAATATAGAAGTCAAGTCCACCATGTTCCTCCTGCATCCCTGTGATAAAAAGTGTTCTATTACCTTTTGTTCTAAGGTTTTCCACATGATTTTCAACTAATAATCTAATGTTTTTTAACTCTTCAGCAGTTAACCTCCTATTATCTGTTGCTCTTATTTGAATAATAGCCTCATGATATCCTCCAAAACGTTTTGAACAAACATCACAAACTGTTTTTTTCAGGTGAACTAGTACATTGTGTCTCTCGGTTACTTCGACATTGTTTAAAAAACCAGATATGTAAACCTTGCATTTTATTTCTTTTTTATTTTCTCTGCATTCTAGAGAGATATCAATTTTTTTAAGGTCTTTACTTATATAAAAAACGTTTTTAACTATACGTCGTAGTACATCTCTAAATAAATCAGTTGTCCATGTGTTTTTATATTTATATGCTCCGCAATGGATGCATACCGGGAGATCGATGCTAATAGGTCCTCTTGTAAAAGTATGTGTTTTAATGTAACAATTAATGCATAAACCATTTTTGAACAATGTTGTTTCTTTACCGCATTCAACGCAGAACATAATTTACCAGTTTTTATAAAGCAAATACATCTATAAGTTATTTTATCTTCAAACAGAATACTCTCAATCATCTTTTATTTAAAATAACCATCAAAAATAATAGAAAATAATAGAGAAGTTCCATAGGGAAGAGTTTATTTTTCAAATGCTTCGATACCATTTTCAAAGGCTTTTTTATTCATGTCTCTAAACTTGGAAGGGATGTTTTCAAGAATAGTTTCTAATAGTATCTCTTTTTTAAACGGTAGAACTTTAGCTGCTGCAAGTGCACCAAGCATTACAATATTTTTAACTATGATATCGCCAGCGTCCTTAGCGATTTTAACAGCATCAACCTTATACAAAGTACCATGTTTTTCTAACTCTCTAAAAACCATATCAAGATCAGGATATTTCTCCATACCAACAGAGACAGTAAAAGGAACCACAGGAGTGACATCAGTTATAATCTTAGTATTTTTATTTGCATACTGGATGTATCGTAGTGCTTCAATAGGTTCCATGCTAACTATTGCATCTGCTGTTCCACTAGGTATTAAAGCACCTGAGACGTTTCCTATTCTAACCATGCAGATGACAGAACCACCACGTTGAGCCATACCATGGACCTCGGAGACGAAAACATTTATTCCTGCGTTAATTGCTGCTTTACCTAGGATGTTAGCTACGGTTATAACTCCCTGTCCACCTACACCTGTTAAAACAAGGTTTATTTTATCTTTCATCTACTCCCCCCCTCCTTCCTTTTCTTCTTTTTTATATATTGCATCAAAAGGACAAATGCTGACGCAGTTACCACAGCCGTTACATTGCTGTTCATCAATGAATATCCTACCATCCTTACCATAGAAGAAAGCTGGGCAGGCGAAACGAGAAATACAAATTTTACATTTTTTACATTTACCTTGATCAATAGTATAAACTGGTATCTTCTCTCCTTGTTTTCTTTTATCCCGGTTAGCAAGGAGTATGCATGGTGATTTACTAACAACAACAGAAGGCCCCTTGTAATTGAGAGCGCGTTTAAATGCTTCAGCTGTTTCTTTAATATTATTAGGATCCACTACCTCTACGTGTTCTACACCGCAACCACGTACTACGTCCTCCACAAGTAAAGCCTTAGCAGCCCGTCCCATACCATCAAAACTTGTACCAGGATGAGGTTGATGACCAGTCATAGCAGTAGTACGGTTATCAAGAACTGTGATAACAACATCATGGTTATGATGAACCGCATCAATAACCGCGGGTATACCTGCATGGAAAAACGTAGAGTCACCCATAAAACTAATCACCTTTTGATCAGTAGAAACTGCGAAACCACAAGCAGTACCTGCGTTACTCCCCATGCATAGTAAAACATCAGCAACCTCGTAAGGAGGTGCTTTACCCAGAGTGTAACAACCAATATCCGTGGGATAAATAGTATCTTTAGGTGCTACCATCTTAACCGCGTAATATGTTGCACGATGAGGGCAACCAGGGCAAAGCGCTGGAGGGCGACTAGGAAGCTTAACCTTAGACACAAAAGAACTCTTAAAAGGATTATTTTTCTTAAAAATCTTTGAAAAAACCTCTGCAACAATATCCATATTGTACTCATACAAACGTGAAAAATACCCATTAGATTTACCAAAAAACTTAACATTAGAACCAACATCATAAGCTATAGCTTTGAATTGATTCTCCAAAATAGGTTCAAGTTCCTCA
>QMTJ01000120.1 GCA_003651045.1 Thermoplasmata archaeon
TAATGGTGGGGAAATTAGCATGTGGGACCCTGATAGCCCTTATGTTTACGAGCCTAACCCATGGCGCGTCTATGAACCAGTGATGTTTAAACCTGGGCATCTTAGAACTTATCTACATTGGTTACCATACTACTACTATAGATTACTAGGATATATAGATGTTGATGTCCCAATACTCAAAAAAATCTCCTCGTTAAAACTTATAAAATTCCAGTTCTTCCCAGAAGTAGGATGCACAGAAAACCCAGATGTTGCTGTTCAAAATACTCAGCTTATCTACCTGAACAAGCTTATATCGCCCATTAGGAAACTTGCTTATTTCCATGATTTATGGGGTGCAACAGGTGTAATGCTGTACCGTGAAAGTTTTAAACACCCACTTAAAGCAATATCTCAAGATTTACCATTTATAAACTGGTACCAGGGTGACGGAAAAGTTACCTGCTCACCACCTAGTGGAAATGAACTAACTATGAGATGGTACGTTGGATACGAATTTGATGATGCCTTAAAAAACATCCACTCATGTGGTATTGATGCTGTCTCCTGTTTCCCAGCTTACACGTTTTTACATATGTCTTGGATGCGACATGGGGCAGTTTACATAATAATTGACCCATGGAGCACTACAGACTGGTCAGCTGTTTGGACACAAAATTTGATAAAATATTTCGCTCTTGGATACACACTGGGTGAAGCCTTTGAACGAGGTTTAAGAATGGTTGGTCCAGAATACCCTGTTGAACAATGGTGGTGGGATGTCTGGGAAAATTTAGAGTTATTTGGTGACCCCAATCTTAGGGTTTTTGTACCAGGTACAGAGTTTAGCGATAAAAACCATTGGGAGCAAAAAGACACACTGCCACTCAACTACGACCCAGATCTCAACATTAACGGCCATATGCCATTCGGTGCAACAAGTTATCCACATGAACAAAAACCACAAGCGAAAATACCAATCTGGTTAATAGGATTAATAGTAATAATCCTAATTGTGATCATAGCTATAGCAATTATAGCTAGTAAAACAAAAACAAAACAAAAAAACAACGCTATTAAAACACAGAGAAAAAAGAAAAAATAAAACCTCTTTTATTATTTTTGATAAATAATAAATAGGGTGGAAAGCATGCAAAAAAGTTTAAAAAATTCAAAAAGTTTGTGTATCGTAATAGTAATAAGTTTACTATTCTCTGGAATACTAATACCTTCAACCACAGGGGTTAACATAGAAAATGTTAAAGGATTCAATAAAGGACCATCCTTTACAGCTGTTGTTCCGATGAAGAAAATTACTTTTGTAAATTTTGATGAAAACAGTTTCCTTGATGATTATGCTTATCTCGCGGCTATTCCTACAACTGTTTTCTATGATGGTAGCAGTAGGTTGTTTTCATATCCTCTGCTTTTTTATCAGGATCTCTACCCTGTAAAGGAGGACAGAGAGCGGAGTTTGAATGCCCGGCAGGGTATTGATTATTTCATGGAGGATTGGATGAGTTATAGTGGTGGTAAACTTGATCAGATGACATTAGTTAATGTTCCTAAAAGTAAGATACCAAGTACTTGGGATGCACGGGATTATGTTACTATTAATAGTGATAACCCGTTTGACATTGCTAGTGAGATAGCGTTACAAGAGTGGAGTTACAGTGATACTGCTGTAGTAGCTGTGATAAAAGAAAACTTTGAAAAAAATATTAACGAAACAGTAGGTTTTGTAGAGGGTACTTTACCAGCATATAGAATAGGTGAAAAAGAATTTAAGATGGATAAACCCAGTATTGGGATTGGTGGTACTTACCAGAGTTTCGAGGTTACTGATAGAAAATATAAATACCTTGTTGCTCAAGCAACATGGGATAACCCTGGTTTTGATATTGACATGCAAATCTATGATGACCAGCTGGGTATGGTTTCTTCAAATGCTGAATCTTCATGGAAAAAAGGTATTGCATTAGAAATAGGTGGATCATTTGTCCATGACTATGGAACATGGGAGATAGGTTTAACAGCTTTCCCAAAAAAATCTATTACACCCATAGACGGGAAAATGAAAAATATGTTTCAAATCCCATCTGAAAAAAATACTTTAGGGTTGTTTTCAAAGACAAATAAAAACAAAGCAAACATAAAAGTATTACTTTATCCTGGTATTGAAGTTAAAATAGATGATATACCATCTTTTGGTTGTAGAGATGCAAAGTTTGTTTTGAAATGGGATGACCCAGATGCGCATCTTGGTTTAACAGTTGTTGATCCTTTTGGTACAGAGATTGCATCAAGTTACACAAAAGAAGAAATCATCCATGGTGAATTCCGAGAGAATGAGAATGAAGAAACAGTTAATGTATCAATGCTAGGTGAATGCATTGGGGATGAAAAATACTCAGTGTATATTTACACGTTAAATGATCTCATGCATCCAGTGGATTTCACACTTGAATATAGTTGGACTCAGAACTACCCTAAGGAAGAAGGAGATAGTTTTACATCAGCTGCTAATGGAGCAGTATTAGCTAGTCTTTTAAACGCTCCTCTCCTATATACTACCTCTTCAGCCTTAGCAGATACCAGTAGAAATACATTATATAAACTTGGTGTTAAAAAAATATATGTAATTAATATAGGTGGTCATCTCTCCAAAGATGCAAAAAATGAGATAGACGCTATAGGAGAAACAGTATATTACCAGGAACCTGAGAAGATATATAGATGTATTAAAAACATTAGTAACAGCTATGACATTGTTTTCACAACCATAGAACCCTGGATGCAATGGTACGTTGGTGAACTTAAACCTTCTGAAGAGATTAATGATGGTGCTCTTTTTGTTGGTCCTGCTAGTTACATAGCTGCTCATCATGGTAGCCCAGTGTTTATTGTTGATGAGCACCCTGAGCTTTCTAAGGCTGTAGTTTATCATAAAGATTTCTGGATAAAAAACGCTCAGTTTAGAACAGAACCGTCAGCAGGTGACATGATAATATCAGGTAGAAAAGTTTATAAGTTCCTAGACAAACTCGGTTTTGACAAAAAAGCGAACCCTGTTGAAGAAGAAAAAGCTAGAGAGACTATTATCACAGTAGCAGGTCAGTTTAATATAGGACCAACATGGGATAGAACATTTGTAGGTGAAGCACTACCTGGTAGGTTTCATTTCTCCCCAGTTGATACAAGCTACTGGATTACACGTAGTGTTTTCTACCCAGCACTTGTTTTTGAAAATCCAGGTATGCAGGGGAAGATAAAACTAATAAATGGTAGCAAAAGTAAGATATCTCATCTACCTTTAGCGAGGTTAAAAAAACCATTTGGTGTCAATCTTGTTATAACAAAGCCTTCTCAAGAGGAAGAGTTTGCTTACCCAGTGCTTCAAACATATGTTTCAGCAGCCTATAAATTCAATGAACAGGCTAGTAAACACTGGGGTACACTATACACAAGAGCAGATGGAGTAGTTCCATATGTTCAACCTTCCCCTGATAGTATTGATATGGGTGCTACAGACAAAAGCGGTGCATACTATCCTGATCTTAGTGACACTGAGGTTATACCTTTTTATTGTAAAAAGGCAGGTTATGAGAGTGTTTTCTCAACAAACTTTGACAAGGTAGTGGAAAACCTCAATCGTGGAGTGCTGATATGGGTTCAAGATGCACATGGTTATCATCATGACGGTGGACGCATAACGTTTTGGAGTCCCGAGAGCCCATATGTATATGAGGAAAACCCATGGCGTGCCTATGAACCAATAATGTTGAAACCGGGGCATATTAGAACATTCCTTCATTGGTTACCATATTATCTGTCACAATATGGAGATATCCTTGGTTTACAGGAGTCACATATTCAGTTTTTGAAAAAAATCTCTTCCATCTGGCTTTTTAGATTTTCATTGTTCAGTGAACGGGGTTCTACTGAAAACCCAGATGTAGCTTTATTCAACCCGCATTTGGCTGGTATATCTAGGGTGATCAATAAACTAAGTGGTGGTTATTTCGAAATCCTGGGGGCATTTGGTTTTATGATCCACTGGGATAGATTATTTTATAATCCCGATAAACTTCCGTTGGTAACAACTTATGATGGAATGGTTACAACATCCACTATTTCTGGGAGTGGACTCACAGAGAGGTCAGTAACTGGACCAGAGTTTGATGATGCACTTAAAAACCTTCACTCAGCAGGTATAAATACTGTTGTATGCTTCCCAGCTGGAACATACCTACAGATGACATGGGTTAGACATGGTGCATCATATATTATTATGGATCCATGGTCAACATCTGATTACTGCGCAGTATGGCTACAATCAATCATCAAAAACCTAGCTCTTGGTGACACCATAGGGCAAGCCTATGAGAAAGGAATACGAGCCTGTGGACCAGAATACCTCACAAACCAGTGGTGGTGGGATACACTAGAAAACGTTTGTTTCTACGGCGACCCCGATCTAAGGGTTTTTGTACCAGGTACAGAGTTTAGCGATAAAAA
>QMTJ01000121.1 GCA_003651045.1 Thermoplasmata archaeon
TTAACAATATTATGTTGGGTTGTAGTTATTGGGTCTAGTTTGATTACAAGTTAAAAAAAATTAGGGGGATGGTGTTCCAATTATGGGTAATCCTGAAACAGTTAAAATTCTGAAGTTCTACCCGGAGAAGTGTACAGGTTGTCTTGAATGTGAAAAAACTTGCTCTCAGGTTCATTTCAAAACCCGTGAAGGCGGTGATAAATCAGCTATCAAAATTATAAAAACAGGTGAAACAACATCATATGAAATGCATGTGTGTAACCAATGTGGTCTCTGTATCGATTTATGCCCAGTTGAAGCACTTACTCGTCGTAAGAATGGTGTTGTATGGCTTGATAGAGAAACATGCATCGGCTGTCAATCATGTGTTGGTTTCTGCCCAAGTAATGTTATGATGAAAAGCAAAGCACGTATAGAACCGTTTAAATGTATTTCATGTGGGTCATGTGTCCGTGCATGTCCAACAGAGGCGTTAGAGCTTGTTGAAGTAAAAATCAGTGATGTTAAGGAAGTAGTTTATTATAAACAGGGGGCTGAATAAATGATAGAAGGTCAAATACCGGTTGAGGAATACAAAACAGGTAATACTAGACATAAATGGGATTTAGAGAAAGTTAAAAGAGCTCATCGGGTGATCGCTGAATATGAATACAAGAAAGATAAAGTATGGAGAGGTTTTGCAAACCGTACACTCTACATTAATCTTACAAAGGGTGAAATCAAAGAAAAAAAAGTAACAGAGGAGATGAAAAAACTATTCACTGGTGGACGTGGTTTTGGGCTTAAACTAATGTGGGATTCTATAAAACCAAGTACTCGTTGGAATAGTGAGGAAAACGAGCTCATTATAACCACTGGACCCTTATGCGGTATCACACAGTACCCTGGTACTGGTAAATCTATAGCTTTATCTATCTCACCCGCGACAGATATCATCTGTGATTGCAACGTCGGAGGTTTTTTTGGACCCTACTTGAAATTCGCTGGTTTTGATGCAATTGAAATCCAAGGTAAAGCCAAACATGATGTAGTAATAATCGTCGATGGGGAGAAAGGTAAAATAACAGTTGAAACAGCTCCACTTGAAGAAACCAACTCCCATGTTTTATCTGAACAGCTTACATACATGTATGCCTCTGAAGATTCTGATAAATCTCGTCAAAAGGTTAGTGTTGTATCAGCAGGTAAAGGAGCAGAAAACAGCTATTGGGGTTGCCTTAATTTTTCTTTCTATGATATACGTCGTAAAGTTTGTCGTTTGAAACAAGCAGGACGTGGAGGTCTTGGGACAGTATTTCGTGATAAAAAAATAAAAGCTATCGTTGCAAAGGTTGAACATTTTGATGGGTTATCAAATAACCCTGCTGATCCAGTTAAACTCGCGGAAGTGGGTATAAAACTTCATCGTGAAATCCGTGACCTTGATAGGTATCAATGCAACATGCGTGCTGTTGGTACTAGTCATCTTGTTGAAATCATGGATGAATATGATTTATTACCATGTGAAAACTATAGGTTTGGTAGTTTCCCAAAGGCTTCAAAGATTTACTCTTCAAAATTTTATGAATTATTTACAAAAATCATCCCTGATGGCTGCTGGTATGGGTGTACAATGGCTTGTGCTAAAACAGTTGATGGTTTTGAAGTGATGACAGGTCCCTACAAGGGTCAAAAAGTTACTGTTGATGGACCAGAGTATGAAACCGTTGCTACTGGGGCAAATATGAGCATCTGGGATCCAAAATGGATTCTCGAGTTCAACTTTTATTGTGACACGTATGGGTTAGATACGATATCAACTGGTACAGCTATAGCGTTCTATATGGAGATGTACGAATATGGGATTCTGAATAAAGAACGCTGTGATGGTCTCGAGTTGTCATTTGGGAACTATGAAGCTGTTTTAGAGTTTATACATCGGATAGCACGTGGTGACAAGGGAGAATTTATAACAGTTGCTAGCAAGGGGATAAGACGTGTAAAAGACTGGCTTAAAAAGAAAGGATGGGGTGACCCGCAGCTCATTGAAGATTGTGGTATGGAAAGCAAAGGACTAGAATACAGTGAATATGTCACAAAAGAAAGCCTTGCCATGCAGGGTGGATATGGTTTAACTTTGAAAGGACCGCAGCATGATGAGGCATGGCTTATTTTCATGGACATGGTGAATAATGCTATACCAACTTTTGAGGATAAAGCAGAAGCGCTTCATTATTTCCCTATGTGGCGTACATGGTTTGGTCTAAATGGTCTTTGTAAGCTACCATGGAATGATATTGAACCAGCAGATAATGCTGAGACTGATGAACCAGCTAAGGTTCCAGAGCATGTTCAAAACTATGTGGATTTACAAAACGCGGTAACAGGGTGGAATGTTACAAAAGAGGATCTTATCCTGCAGAGTGAACGATGTTACAACTGGCAACGTGCAATGAATGTATGGCTTGGTCGAGGACGTAGGAAAGATGACTGGATTCCCTATCGTTCAATGGGACCAGTTACAGAGATGGAGTATCATTCAAGGAGAGAAAGATATGATAAACAACTAGTAGAAAAGCTAGGTTTTTCTGAAAAAGAAGTAGAAAATATGAGTGTAAAAGAAAAAATGAAACTACTATATGAATACCGTCAAGATCAATATCAAAAACTAGCAGATGCGGTATATTATCGTCGTGGTTGGACACCCAATGGTGTACCTACACCGCAGAAGATGAAACAACTAGGTTTCACTGATAAAAAAATGCTTGACATGCTTCAAAAAGCAATAGATGAAGATGAAAAAAAAGGTCTCAATGTATGGGGTGGAAAATACAGTAAAGGTGAAAAACCACCAAGTATAATCCCTAGATACTGGGAGAAATGGTAAAAGAGAAATATTATTATGGATAAAAAGAAATATGAAGAAATTAGAGAAAAACTACAGGAATCAAGTGTTGGTATAGCTGGTCTTGGTGGTCTTGGTTCAAATGCTGCGGTTTCTCTAGCCCGTGCTGGTGTTGGACGGCTTGTTCTTGTTGATTTTGATAAGGTTGAGGAGAGTAATCTCTCTAGGCAGTATTATTTCCAGGATCAAGTTGGTAGGCTTAAAACAGAAGCGATTAAGGAGAATATCGAAAGGATTAACCCCAGGGTGATGGTTGAAATTTTTAATTGTAAACTGGAGAAGGGTTCAATGGAGAGGTTATTTAAGGATGTCGATGTTGTGATAGAAGCATTGGATGATGCTGAGATGAAGACAGCGTTTATAGAGGAAGTACTTCAGAAGCTTCCTGGTAAACCAGTTGTTGCTGCTTCTGGTGTTGCAGGGTACGGGCGTTGTGATAGTATCACCACTAAGCGTTTAGGGAATCTATACATGTGTTACGATGAAGGTGCCCCATCTAGTGAAGAAAGTGTTCTTATAGCTCCACGTGTTGCTCTTATGGCTAATTGGGAGGCGAATTTAGCAGTTGAAATTATACTAGGGTAATGGGTTAAAATGAGTATCAAGGTGAATGGTAGAGAAGTTGACTGGGTGGAAAACGAGACTGTTAAACAGTTACTTAAAAGAATGAAGTATACGTTTCCATTGGTTGTAGTAAAAATCAATGATGAGGTTGTACCTAGAAATCTTTTTGATCAAGTCACAATCCCAGATAACGCTAAAGTTGCTGTTATTCATATGATAAGTGGTGGATAAAAAAAGAGAGGAAGTAATATTCACTACTTTATTAGCGTTAAAAATTTTTTTTGGTTGTGTAAAGTAAACCCACCTCGGTAACATTTTTCCAGATGGACAATATTCCATTTATCTGGAGGAGATGATGCATTATGTTGCACCTGAAGTGAGAAAATTGATGGTAAAAGATATTATAAGGATTTTTGAGGTTAGCAGAAAAACTGTCTGGAAATGGGCAAGAAGAGCTAAATATCTCGGTAGAGAATCTTTTAAGGATCTACCAAAAACTCTTCATAAGGTCAAAAGAAAGATAGATGTTTATTATCCAAATGTATAAAGCATTATGGAAAACCATCAAAGATTCTGGTAGACGATGATACCAGATTCAAACTGAAATTCAAAAGATGGTGTAAACAGCGTGATATAGAAGTTATTTACATTCCACCTTTCTATCCTCAAGCAAAAGGAAAGTTGAGAGATGCATAAGGACATTTGTTGAGGAGTATCTGAGGTTACAGAAAGTGTTTAATTCTGTTGCAGATATCCTTGAAGATTTTGTTTATTGGTTTAACAACCGTGGATATTTATTTACGAAAAACAGAATGTTACTGATGTTACTTGACATTACACTTCCGGCTTCATCCCGAAATAGATAAAAATAGGAGGAAAACTGTTTTTCTTAGCGGATGGGATGCGCTAAGAAAAGGATGAACCCGAGGGTTGTAAACCATGTGAATCGTAACCTTGTAGTTCTTCTAACAAGAATGGTGATGAAAGCAGTGTATCAGCTACCACCACCATGGGAACCCAAAAACCGGGGTAGAAAA
>QMTJ01000122.1 GCA_003651045.1 Thermoplasmata archaeon
GAATCGTAAAAAGGTGGGATAGTGAAACCTTGATAAACCCCTGAGTCAACTCTTATACCAGGACCGCTTGGTTCAGCGTAACGAATGATTTTACCAGGTGCAGGTGTGAAGTCATTGAGTGGATCTTCAGCGTTAACACGGCATTCAATAGCATGACCACGAGGATGAATATCCTCCTGACTGTATTCTAGTTCCAAACCTGAAGCAACACGAAGTTGTTCACGTGCCAAGTCTACACCGGTAGTCATCTCGGTAATAGGATGCTCAACTTGCAACCGGGTGTTCATCTCAAGGAAATAATATTCACCATCTTTAAACATGAATTCACATGTACCCGCGTTATAATAACCAGCGGTTTTAGCAGCAAGAACTGCTTGTTCACCGATTTCTTCACGAAGTTCAGGGGTAAGTGCACAGGAGGGGGTCTCCTCGATGAGTTTCTGATGACGACGTTGAACACTACACTCACGTTCATAACAATGAATCAAATGCCCTTTTTTATCCCCGATAACCTGGTATTCAATATGACGAGGATTTTCAATGAATTTTTCAATGAAAACCGAGTCGTCACCAAAACTGTTTTTCGCTAGCTGACGGACACTATCTAGTGCTTTCTCCATTTGTTTCTCGTTATCAACACGTTGAATACCGATACCGCCACCACCAGCACTAGCTTTAAGCATCACAGGGTACCCAATTTCATGAGCGATATCCTTAGCTTTTTCATGATCAGCAATAGCCTCAGTAACACCAGGTACAACATGAACACCTGCTTTCATCATGGATTTCTTAGAATCAATCTTAGAACCCATAAGTTTCATAGATGAAACAGGTGGACCGATAAACTCAATACCATTCTTACGGCAAAGCTCTGCAAAAATAGCGTTCTCCGCGAGAAAACCATAACCCGGATGGATACCCTCAGCTTTTGATTTCAAAGCTACATCAATTATTTTCTCCATTTTAAGATAACTTTGACTAGCTGGACCAGGACCAATATTGTACTTTTCATCGGCATATTTAACAAACAATGCTTTTGCATCGGCATCAGAATAAACCGCAACTGTGCTAATTCCAAGTTCTTTGCAGGCTCGCATGATACGAACAGCGATTTCACCACGATTCGCGATTAAAACCTTGTTAAGCATAAAAACCAAACACCCTTTCAAAGGATTTGCATAATTATATCACCACTACTGACAGTATCTCCTTCTTTTACAAAGATATCTTTTACTTCCCCATCTCTCTCTGATTTAATCTCCTGTTCCATTTTCATAGCTTCAATAGTTGCAATTACATCACCTTTCTTTACTTTATCACCTTTTTTAACTTTTACCCCAAGTATTGTACCCTGCATATTGGTTTTAACAGCGCCTTCAACATCTTTTGGTTTCGCTGCAACAGTTTCACCAGCACCAGGAGATACTGCAAAACCACCTGTTGGAACAACTTTTACCTCATATGGTTCACCATCGACTTCTACCTCGAACTCTGTTGGAATCTGAACAGGACCGAGTCTTTTCTCAGGGGGTTCAGTTTCAAGCCATATCTGCTTATGCTCAGGGAATGACTGTTTAACCATTGCCCTGGTGAGAGGATGATCAATTGGAAGTGGAAGTTGATCTGAGGTGAACTCTGCTTTTGCTTCACCTTTTAAAAACTTTAAACCAACCTGGGGGTAGAGAATATATGTCATAATGTCTTCTTCTTTTTTGATGAGTGAACCGCCATCAATCTCCTGAAGTTCTTTCTTACGTTTATCCCATAAAGGCTCCAAGAGATCAGAAGGTCTACAATCAATAACTTCATCCTTCCATTTCGGGCCAAGGATTTTTTTCATAATCTCAGGTTTTATCGGTGCAGGGGGAGTACCATACATACCTCGACAGTAATCCTTTGTCTCCTTAGTAATAACTTTATAACGTCCATGTAAAACATTCATCACAGCTTGAACACCGACAACCTGACTAGTAGGTGTCACAAGCGGCGGATAACCAAGTTCCTCACGGACCCTGGCGGTTTCTACCAGGATCTCTTGATATTTATCATGAGCACCCTGTTCTTCCAACTGGAAAATCAAGTTAGAAAGCATGCCGCCAGGAATCTGATGTAAAGTCACACTTGGATCAACCTTCAAAGCATTAAAACGATGAAGATGACGATATTTATCCCATACTTTTAAGAAATACTTACGAATTTCAATCAATAACTTAAGATCATAACCAGTATCCCATTCTGTACCCTGGAGAGCAGCAACAACACTCTCAGTAGCAGGAGCAGCAGTACCACCAGAGATAGGAGAAATATCAGTATCCAAAATATCAACACCAGCCTCAACAGCACGCTGATAAGCCATACCAGTCATCCCACTAGTACAATGACTATGAAGATCTATCTCTAATTTGATACCAGCATCCTTACAACCCCTGATAATATCATAAGCACGTTGAGGAGAAATCATACCAGCCATATCCTTGATACACAACGAGTCAGCACCCATTTTCACAAGTTCCTCAAATTTTTCAACAAAATATTCAACAGTATGAACAGGAGAAATAGTATAGCTAAGACATGCCTGTACATGTCCACCGTTTTCTTTAACGGCTTTCATCGGGACTTCCATATTACGTAGATCATTCAAAGCGTCAAAAATACGGAAATAATCACAACCATTTTTTTTAGCGAAATAAATAAATTTTTTAACAACATCATCTGGGAAATTCCAGTATGCTACAATGTTCATAGCGCGTTCTAGCATCTGCAAGGGCGTGTTTGGAATTGCTTTTTTAAGTTTTTTTAAACGCTCCCAAGGATCTTCATTTAGATATCTTATGCAGACGTCAAAGGTTGCACCACCCCATACCTCAAGTGAGAAATAACCAACTTGGTCAAGTTTATCCGCGATAGGTAACATGTCCTCGGTTCTCATACGTGTAGCAAGCATTGACTGATGTGCATCTCTAAGGATTTGCTCATGAAGTTTAACCATTTTTTTCTGCCTCCATTTTTTTTTAAATAATTTTTAATGAGGTGAAGAAAAAAGGTATTGGATTCCCCTACTTAAGAGTATTGGATGAGAAGAAAAATTACTTGTACACGTAACAGTTTATTTTATGAATACTACTTTTTTCTATTGGAGAAGAGAGAGTGTTTTTATTTTTTTTCCAAAACATTTTTTAATAAGATCTTTCTATCACTCCTACTATCCATTTACTATTTGATAATAGGGGGATTTTGATTTAAAAAAACGTTAGGGGGTTTCGATTATGGTGTTTAAAAAAATTTTAGCATTTATTGTTGTTTTAACTGTGTTTAACCCTTGTTTTTATCAGGTTACTCAGGGTGTATCCAAGCAGGGTGAGATACACGAGGGTGGAGTAACATTAGTTTATCGTAATGTTACTGTTTTTGCACCTGCTGTTGCTAAAACTAGTAAAGGATATGTTGGTGTAGTTTCAACTATTACTGTTACTATACAGAGTAATGGTAGTGGCAGGGTTTTTGTAGATACATCGCCACTTACTCAGGTTGATATGCAGGGTTCTGCACGTTTAGCTGTGAAAGTCGCTGGTACACTTGTAAGGAATGATAAAAACTGTAATATTGACCCATCATCTTATGATTATTTTTTTGTTGTAAGAACTGATTCACCTATTATTGGTGGTCCTTCTGCTGGAGCAGTTATGACTGTCGCTACTGTCGCACTTTTAGAAAACTGGAGTATTGATGATAAAACAATGATGACAGGTATGATAAACCCGGATGGTAGTATAGGTCCAGTAGGTGGTATAACCCACAAAGTTGATGCTGCATATTCTGTTGGTGCTACGCGTTTTTTAATTCCTAAAGGTCAAGGTACATATACTGAAATGGTGACAAAAACCGAGAGAAGTAATGGTTGGATAAGAACAATTACTACCCCAGTTACACGTAATGTTGCAGATTATGCTATGAGTAAGTATGGTATAAAAGTTCTTGAAATAGCAGATATCAAAGAGGCTATTGAAAACTTTACAGGTCATACGTTCTTGTTTGAGGAATCAGAGAGCGAAATATCAACTGAGGATTATAATGAGTCTATGAAACCACTTGCTGCATCACTTTTAGATGAGGCGAAGAGGTTTTTTGAGAATGCAAGTTTAAAGTTTAACAATACAAACATACCTAACAATTGGCCTACTTATTATAAAAACGATGTTAAAGCGAGATATAATGCGGCGAAGGATGCTCTCGAGAAATCACAGGAATGGTATGATAAACATTTGTATTATAGTAGTATGAGCAAATCTTTCCAATCTCTTATCGACTCAAGATTTGTGATATATACTTGTGAATATTATGAGTCAGGGGATAAAAAATATATAGAAGATCTACTAGGTAATGTACAAGCTGTATATGATAATGCTAGTGAAAAAGTAAAGAATGCAAAGATTAATGGCTTCATTAGTCTTCAAAGTGTTGGTGCTGC
>QMTJ01000123.1 GCA_003651045.1 Thermoplasmata archaeon
CAGGAAATAGTATTCCTTATTCACATCTATCATCTGGTCGCTATCCAACTTGGATCCTGTATCATTCCTTAGATCTATGCTGTTAATGATGGGTGGATTGTTTGGATTGTAATAACATTCAGCATCAGCAGTACTTGGAGCTGATTCCACGTTTCCAACATTGTCCACACCTATTGAATAGAATTCATAATATCCAGTTCCATTCGGAAAGTCGAAACTCCATTGCCATGGTGAAGAATTTTTTGTCCCAACAATAGTCCATCCACCCCAGGATTGATTATCATTTGAAAATCTATACCATAAAGAAACATTGTATAAACCACTGAGGTTATCATTTGCTGTTACAGTTATTGTCTTCGGTTTTGATGTCACCCGATATGGCGAGATGGCATCTACTGAAGTGTTAGGGGGTGAATTATCAATATATTTAGATGTATCATTTGTCGGATCCGGGTTAAGAGGGTTTGAGACGTTATCTTTTGCAGTTATTGATACAGTAAAGTTTCCATCCTCATCGCTTCCACTGGGTATTATCCAGTCGTAATACCAATGAGTGTTATCTGTTTTTATCATCGCTGTTTGTGCAAGGTCTCCATCTCCTTGTGTAGTTATAGCTATTTTAACAGTTGATTCGTTTATGCCAGTACCACCTCCTGTGGAAAAGTTTGCATAGATTCTTAGTTTCTCACCTGCTTTGAAATATGTTGCAGAGCTGTTATATTCAATAGAACAAGTTGGACGTATCCCATCCCAGCCCACATCAGGTTTAGATGCAGAAACGGTTATAGCAGTTATACCATATGTCCCTCCATTTGCAACTGATCCAGCGGTTACGCCATCTCTTGTGATTATTAACCCAGAAGAGTAATCATTTGGTGCAACAGCTAAGTTTGTAGTAGTACCCCATGCTGTCGTATTACCGAAATATCCAGCATTTACTTCCCCATCAAAACTTGTACCATCATAGTCAAGAATTGCAGTATACGTTATAGTTATTGGGCTGTTTCCATCCCAATATCGTGAACCGTCATAGTATGAATAATTGGTTACAGTAATGGATGTAATATTCACTCTATCTGTGATGATCCACTCTTTTAGATTAGTTTCTTCACCATCATTGTAGTCACTATCTGCCATGTCGATGTATAGGGTGTAGTTGTCTGATCCAACTGTTGCTGGTGCATTAAAGGTTACTGATCCATTTCCATTTGTTATCGTAGTGTCTGTAGCCATAATGATTCCTGAGCTGTTTATCACTGAAACACTGTTGAATTCGTCATCAGGTGGATAGGATGTAGATGGGGTGTTGCTGCCGGGGTCATTGGCATATCTGATACTGAAATTAATTCGTATATTTTCATTTATGCTTACGCGATCTGGATCGTTGGTATCATTACACTCTATAGTGGCAGTTAAAAGATTTGTTACCACGTCAAACTGATCGTTGTAGATGTCACTGTCACTTAAACCACTGTCGTCTACACAGTAACATTGTATATCGACATCAGCTTCTTCATCTGCACCCCAAAGTGGTTTAAAATGCCAGTGTACTGTAATATTATTTCCTGATTTTATCGCTATTGATCCAGTAGTGTCCAATTGGAATTTATTTAGACCATCCTCTTGCGTGAAGGTATCTGTTGCTTCTGTATAGTTGAAGACGGCTCTGGTTATTGTGCCTTGTTTGAATTCCATACGCATATATTTTAAATCACTATACCCGTTCGGATCAGAGTAGGTTACTGTTATATTGTACCATTTCTTCTTTGCATATGCATTGTCTATATCGTCGAAGTTGTTTAAGATAGGTATACCATTCTGCGGAGGCTGGTTGCCTCCGGAGGTACAGTTGTAGTATCTCGTTTCCGTGGTGTTTTCATTTCCTGCAGTATCTATAGCATATGCGTAGTATGTATAATTTCCATATGTTAAATCAGTGAAATTGTGATAGTATGATCCTATTGCTTTTGCATTGTATGAGGCATTAATCTCTTCCCATGTAAGAGCTCGGCTCCATAAACGTACTTCATCTAGTGTTCCCTGAAAGTTTTTACCTATGAGGAGGTTTTCGTCGTTGGTTTTTATCGTCTGACTGTAACTCGTATTTATGTCTTTAAGCTCACCATCAAGGTAGAGTTTAGCAGTGGAGCCATCATATGTGAATGCTACATGATGCCAGTTTGTATCTATAGTAGTGCTGACTAGCGGCACTCCGTTGATGTATCCATATAGTGTGGTGCCGTTGATTACAAGCTGGTAGGCGTCTCCTTTGGCTAATATCGTTTTTGGTGACCAAGTAGTTGCACTTGCTGTTGCATCTGGTGGATCCGAAAACTGCCTATCAGGTGTATCGGTGATGGACCATGCGCGGTAATAATAGGTGGTGAAAGCATTTAATCCAGTATCGCTATAGCTTGTGCCTGTGCCGTTGTAAATCTCTATTCCATCAGATCGGTTGTTTGGCATGCTCCCTGCTTTACGTATGATTACTGTATGCCAAGCACCTTCTCCCTTATTCCAACTGAGGTTTATCGTGGTTTTATTTATGGCAGTGGCGCTAAACCCAGTAGGTGGGTCAGGTTTTGTTCGAAATGTTAGAGTACTACCATATCCCCATCCTCGTGAGTTGTTAGCTAATCCTCTGAAATGATACCGTGTTCCTTTTGAAAGACCGGTGACATCTTTGTGGTATGCTCCTACTCCTCCAATACCAAGAGATTCGTTATGGGTAAACGCTTGACCATAGAGTCCCCATTCGATGTATCTGTAAGGATTTTCTCCTCCTGTGTTGCTTATATAGGCGTTGAGTGTAGCAGACGTTTCTTCAACGTTTGTTGCTGCGTTTGTGATCACTGATGGTGATCCTACTAGTGTTGTTTCTGTGTCTTGAGCAGGGTTTGCACTGAAATATCCTGAATCACTGTCATATGCCCAGGCGCTGTAGTAGTAAACAGTGTTGGGGGCTAGACCTGTATCGTTATACCATGTTCCTGTACCATTATATACCTCCACACCATCTGTTGGCGAGGCAGGGTAGCCAGATGTTGACCGTCGGATTACAGTCTTGTCACCACCTGATCCTTTTGTCCAGCTTATGTTGATTGATGTGGGTGTAGGTTCTTTTGCATCAAAATTGGTTATATCTGCTGGTAGAGTGTATTCAGAGTCTGAACTGTATCCGGATGAGAAGTATCCGCTATCTGGATCGTAAGTCCATGCTCTGAAATAGTAAATTTGTCCAGGTGTAAGCCCTGAGACTGTTGTTGCACTTCCTGTGCCATTATATGCTTCTGTACCATCAGTTGGTGATGAAGGATAGGTATCTGTTCTATATCGAATTACAGTTCGTTCGTTTCCTGATCCTGATCCTTTTGTCCAGCTTAGGTCAATGGTTGTCGCGGTAGGGTTGTTGGCATCAAGGTTTGAAGGGTCACCCGGTTTTGTGTACCCATATGTTGTGATATATGTATCGCTATATTGCCCTACGCCTCCTTCTTCACCCCATGCCCAGGCTGAGAAATAGTATTTTGTGCCAGGATTGAGACCAGTTTTTGTTACTGTTGTGCTTGTAGTGTTAAATGCGAATGTGCCAGAGGTACGGGTGGTTGGATAACCTGTAGTGCTGTATCTTGCATAGGTGTAGCTGGTTGCACCTGGTCCCATATCTGCCTTATTGATAGAGAAACTGATCGAAGTCGTAGTACTACCTGTAACACTAATACTGTCAGGACATTCTGGCTTGGTGAAGAATTTTTCTGAACTATCAGCCCAGTCGTCTCCAGCGGGATTTGAGGCATAGCAGCGGTAGTAATAAAGGTCACCAGATGTAAGTCCTGTGACATATTTACTGAACGTACTAGATTGGGCACCCATGTTTACTGAGTGGTCCCAATTTCCTGGAGAAGTTCCTCCATCATTATCACCATAATAGATAGTAACTGTTGGAGCTTCACCTCCTGTATCTGTTACCTCTCCCCTCAGTGTCGCTGTTGTTTCTTCAACGTTTGTTGCGCCTCCATCGTTAGTGACTGTTGGTGGTGTACAGTAGATAACCTCTAACTTTGGTCTCTTACTAGTATCGCCTGTGTAATCACAGGAGTAGAAGTATGTTGCATGTGAAAGCAAGTCATTTTCTTTGTAGAAAGCAAGATACAGTCCATAGTTGTTATATGTACCATTTATCCATCCTCGAACTGCATCTGTTACATCCCAACTAACCCAGCCGAAACTGGATGGAATATAAGTATCGTTATCCACCGGGTCTGAAACATCATCTGGGTACAACCCTGGGCTATTCCAGTTTTGAGTTGATGTTGCTTTATTCCATGTTACCTCATCTTCAAAAAAATTATAGCTTGTGATTCTCCTGCAGACTACTTTTTCTCCTGCTTGATCTCTGACATAATCATAG
>QMTJ01000124.1 GCA_003651045.1 Thermoplasmata archaeon
ATTGGATAAAAGATGGTGTGACACCAGCTATGAGTTGTGGTGTTGCAGAGGTTCAATATTCCGTCTACGAAGTTTTAACGTTTCATCAACTCTAAACTAGTGGGGTGCCCCTCTTTTTTCATACTCCAATAATATCCTTAATTCCCGCAAATATAATTCTTCTCATCTTTTTGATATCTATTTATATACCTCTTTTTTTATTTGACATAGTCAAGCAATATGTTAGCTAGAAAATCACTCCTCATAGTAGGATCACAATTTTTCATTAGATTCATCGGCTGGATTGGACTACTAGTACTGGCAAAACTCTGGAGTGGATTTGCACCTGAAGCCTTGGGGAATATTGGCTTCGCGATGTCATTCCTAGCAGTATTTAATGTTATAGGGGATCTAGGTTTCAACTCTGCTCATGTTAAACGTGTTTCTGAAGGAAAAGATTTAGGAACATGTATAGGAACATATATTGCAATTAAAATAATTTTAATATGTTTAATGTTAATAGTTATTTTTTCTGCTATTTTTATCTGGAAAAGTCTTCTTCATGGGAGTTTCACTGATGCCACAACAGAGTCAGTAGTTTATGTTTTTATAGTTTATTACATTTTTTTTAACCTTGCACAGATAGCAGTTTTTACTTTCCAAGCAAAAAGAGAAATAGCAAAAAGGCAAATCACGGGGATATTTGAAAATATTGTAAAAATACCTCTTGAGATTTTTGTTGCTCTTGCAGGTGTAAGTATCACAAGTATCAGTATTTCTCCAAGAGTGAATTGGCCATTTTTTCTTCAACCGATTCAGCGATTCATTGCATCCCATGCTGTGGGTTCTTTAGCAATGTCATATGTATTTGGTATGATGGCAACATTTTTTGTAGGGATGTGGCTTTTAAGGAGTTATCCTATAAAAAAACCTAGTCTTGAGATGAGTAAAAGTTATTTGTTCTTTGCTTTACCTATAATGCTTATTTCAATTATTGGGATTATCTCTGTCAATATAGATAAGGTTATGATTGGATATTTCTGGACATCAACAGAAGTAGGATATTATTTTACTGTCCAGCAGATATTGGGAATTGTCCTCATTCTTTCTTCAGCTGTTGGTATTGTTCTTTTTCCAACACTTTCAGAGCATCATTCAAATAAAGATTTTGAAAAAATTAAGGAGACTACACACTTGGTAGAAAGGTATATCTCGATGATTATAATTCCTCAGATGGTAGTAATAATAGTTTTTGTCAAACCAGTGATCAATATAATGTTAAGTGATGCTTTTTTACCCGCATCGTCAGTTCTTATCACTTTAACAATTTTTGCTTTTATTACTTCTCTCAATATGCCTTATTCTTCCTTAATAGCTGGTATAGATAAACCAGGTGTAACAGCAAAAATAGGAGTTGCTATATGTGTTATTAATATAACACTAAATTATTTGTTGATCCCTCAAAAAGGGTTGTTTTCTCCTTTTGGAATCAATGGTCCAACAGGTGCAGCGGTCGCTACAGTTTTATCTAATTTAACTGGTTTTTTTACTTTAAGAATTGCTGCAAAGAAACTAACAGGAATAAAACTTTTGCAAACTCATATACCTCGACACGTTGTTGCTGGTTTAATCATGGCAGGTATATTGTATTACACAGGTTCTATTTTTTCAGTTTTTCGTTGGTATCATCTACTGAGTTTGTCCCTAGTAGGTTTAGGGATTTATATATTTGTGTTATTTTTACTGAAGGAATTCAAAAAAGAGGATCTAACATTCTTTTTAGACTTGTTACATCCTAAAAAAATGTTTAACTATGTCACATCTGAACTAAAAGACAAAGAAAAATTTAACAGAAAATAATTTTTTTAAATTTCCATTAACTGTTCTTGGAATATTTATTTGAAAAGATTACAACTGTTATTTCTCACAGTAAATTTTGCGTTATTTAATCTGCTCATTTTCCCTGTCAATTTTATCGTTTATTTTACATTCTTAAAGTATTGAATCAAAGAATCATGGATATATACCAAATCATCTGTACTCAGATATTGGTGTATCCCGAAATGTAGACCATTTTCACCAACATATTCAGCGACAGGGAAATCTCCATATTTGTAATGTAGAAATTCAAATGCTTTATGTTGTGTTGGTAAACTCCCAAACAAGGTTTTACACTGTATACTTTTTGACTCTAAATATTTATAGAGTTTGTTGCAATTATATTTTGAATCTTTTAAAACCAATGGGAAAGCATGGGGTGATATTGTTTCATATTTCTCTTCATGGCTGAAGTACGCATATTTCTCTAAATCTTTTGTCATTTCTAGTAGTTTGTACATGTTTTCTTTTCGTTTTTTGAAAGTTTCATCAAAATGTTCTATTCCTTCTATGCCTATAGCTGCAGTTAGATCATTCATCCTTTGATTTAATCCGAAACGTTGGAAATCAAAATATATTGATCCTGTTGGGCGCCCATGTGTTTTTACTGATCTAACAATATTAGCAAGTTCATCGTTATCAGTAACAACCATACCTCCTTCTCCTGCTACTATGACATGAGCTACATAAAAACTAAAGCAGCCCATGTCACCAATAGTCCCGATGTATTTCCCTTTGTATTTGGCACCATGTGCTTCACAACAGTCCTCTATTATTTTCAAATCATGTTTTTCCGCTATCTCTACTATTCTGTCCATGTCGCATGGTTTACCCATTAAATGTACAGGCATGATTGCGATTGTTTTATCAGTGATTTTTTCTTCGATTAACCTTGGATTTATATTAAGAGTTTCTAATTCTATATCCACAAATTTTGGTATGAAACCTGCAGCGAGTACAGCATTAGCAGTTGCAACAAATGTAGTTGCTGGTACTATTACTTCATCGCCACGTTTTGCACCAAACTCATAAAGACTTGCAAGTGCAGCGATACATGCATCTGTACCAGAGCTAGTAGCAATTGCATGTTTATATCCAAATTTCTTTGCAAATTTTTTTTCAAACTCTTCTACATTTTTTCCTTCTGTAACCCAGTTTTTATCAAGAGCTTTTTTAATTCTATCCCTTGCAATATCTCCAATTACTAAATCTCCAAAGTTTATTCTCATATTTCTTCATCTCCTCTAGTGTAATAGATTATTTGGCTACCCAAGTTTTCAAATCTAAATGGTACATATAACAGGTTTTTTAATTTCTTCATTACATTCTGTTGTTTTTCAGGTTCTACAAAGAATAAGATAAATCCCCCTCCACCTGCACCAAGTAGTTTCCCTCCAAGAGCACCAGCTTTTATAGCGTCATTATAAATTTTATCTATCATTGGTGTAGAAATTTTGTCTGTTAACTTTCGTTTTATCATCCAGTTTTCATGAAGAAGCCGTCCAAAATCAGTTAAATCGGTATCACTATCATTTAAGATATTAATAGCTTCATCAACCATTTCAGCCATCCGTCTAAGTTCCTTATTTTTTTTTGGTGTTTTTTTGATTTGTTCCTTAGCTATGTTAGAAGCGATTCTAGAGAAACCCGTAAAAAACAACATCATATGATCTTGTAATAGCTGAAATTTTTCTTTAGATAAAGTTATAGGTTGCACTCTAAACTCTTGGTCACCGTCAAACTCTATTTTGTTAAACCCGCCAAAGGCAGCTGTTACCTGGTCCTGTGAGCCAACATTTTCTTTTATCATGTTTTGTTCAACATGAATTGCATCTAGGGCTAGCTGTCGTTTTGTTACAATTTTTCCTTTAAGAGCATAAAGGGTGTTAAGTAAACCTACGGTAAAAGACGAACTAGTTCCAAGCCCTGCTCTTGCAGGTAAATCCCCATCATGGTGAAGTTCTATTCCCTTTTTTATTTTCATGAATTTTAAAGTTTCTCTTACTGCGGGATGCCTTATCTCTGATAATCTGTTTGCAAGTTCTATTTTTGAATAAACAATTCTATATTTATGATCAAAAAAGGGAGGAAGATACCTACAAGTTAAATAACAATATTTATTAATCGATGTAGCAAGTACGGCTCCCTTGTTTTCTTTATACCAAACTGGATAATCTGTTCCACCACCGAAAAAAGAAATTCTAAAGGGGGTCCTGCTTATGATCATCTTTTTACACCATTACATCAATATTTTCCGTTCAATTTTATGATTTAGCATTCTTTCAATGTGTTTTACGGCATCTTGTCCAAATTTTTTCTCGATTGATTTTAAATAAAAGGGGTTTGAAAAATATTCAATAAATGCTCTATCTCTAAACGCAAGAATCTCTTCACTAGATAAATAGCGGTTGGGAAGAGGAATAGTTTCTTTATTTAGTTGCCCGTAGCCCAACCAATTATCGGGTAATCTCACTTTTTTTTCAACCATTTCATCATACAACTGTGA
>QMTJ01000125.1 GCA_003651045.1 Thermoplasmata archaeon
ATACTTATTATTTCAAATAAAAAATTTAAAAAATAGTCTTTTTTCCCATGTTTTTCTCCAAAAAAATTATTTCACTCGATTTTTGTATGGATAATAGCCAACAGCGATTGCTAACATCAAAAGTCAAATGATACCCTAATGACTTAACAAAGATACTCTTTCGAGGTATTGAATGTAAAAGTTGACGTTTGTTATTTTTAAGAAATATTAGTGATGCCCCTTTGACTTTACATTATGAAAACCTATTTAAAACCCTTATCTAATATTGTAAAGTAGAAAAAAAGAATAGAGATAAAAGATTCACATCGTTCTTTCTTCAAAGAGAAACAAGAATAGATGTTAAGAATTTTTTGTTTTTGTTCTTTTTTAAAAAAAATGAATTTATAGAGTGGAAGAATATGAAAACTGTAAAAAAAGGAGATAGAGTAAAAGTTGAATATGTAGGTACATTAGAAGATGGGACTATTTTTGACAGTTCAGATAGACATGAAACACCCTTAGAGTTCACAGTTGGAGCAGGAGAACTCATCAAAGGATTTGATGATGCAGTTGTTGGTATGAAAAAAGATGAAGAAAAAGAGGTTAAAATAGAACCAAAAGATGCCTATGGTGAACATAACCCTGAGTTTGTAAAAGAAATGCCTAGGGAATATTTCCCAGAGGATCGAGAAATAAAACCAGGTATGGT
The DNA here is from genome assembly GCA_003651045.1 of Thermoplasmata archaeon. Classification (GTDB taxonomy): domain Archaea; phylum Thermoplasmatota; class E2; order DHVEG-1; family DHVEG-1; genus B24-G9. The sequence continues at coordinate 689 of QMTJ01000125.1, forward strand.
TTTTCTTATAAATCTGCAAGACGGACGGCAGATACCTGTTAGAGTATCAAAAGTATCTGATGATACTGTAACAATTGATCTTAACCCACCTCTCGCTGGGAAAACTCTATTCTTTAAGATAAAAGTAGTAGAGATAGCTGAAAAAACAACTGAATAGAAAATAATACGTTTTTTTTATTACTTTCTTAACACCCTCTTTTTTATTTTTTAAAACTATTTTACTATTATTGGGTTGTTTAAAAGAAGATTTTTTCATTTATACGTAATTCTTATATATCCATCTCATGGTTTACCTAGTTTAATTATGGAACGATTTACAAAATCTAAAACAATGGTTTTCCCTAGGGAAATCATAGTAGGTCATAAGGTAACATCTCAGGTTGCAGAGTTATGCGATAGAATCGGTAGAGGTAATAATGTTTTAGTAGTAGCTGATAAGAAAACTAAAAAAATATCAGGAGAAGAAATTGGTAATATTCTTACTAAGGCTAATTATAATGTAAAAGAAAAAATAGTATCCACCCCTACTGTAAGAGAAGTAAATAATGTAATTAATTATTCTCATAAAAACAAGATAGATCTCCTTTTGGGTGTAGGTGGAGGTAGTGTTATTGATGTTACTAAACTCGCTGCTTATGAACTTTCTAAACCATTTATTAGTGTACCAACATCTGCAGCTCATGATGGTATTGCTTCACCACGTGCTTCTTTGAAACATAGTAAGGGTTCTGTTTCAAAAACAGCTGTTTCTCCTATGGCGATCCTTGCGGATACAAAGGTAATTCATACAGCACCTTATAGGATGCTTGCATCAGGATGCGCTGATGTTATCTCTAATATTTCTGCAGTTATGGACTGGGAACTCGCTCATCGTTTGAAAAACGAGGAATTCAGCAGCCACGCATCCGTGTTATCTAAAACAGCTGCTCAGCTTTTAATTGATAACGCTGAAGAAATCAGACATTACACAGAGGAATCTGTATGGCTCGCTGTTAAAGCTATGATAGTCTCAGGAGTAGCTATGAGTGTAGCTGGTAACACTAGACCAGCATCTGGTTCAGAACATATGTTTTCTCATATGCTTGATCATCTAGGACCCGGGATCATGCTTAAAGGCAAAAGACATAGGAGACCAATGCATGGTGAACAATGCGGTGTAGGAGCAATCATGATGGTATATCTCCATGGTGGAGACTGGGAGAAAATCAGAGAAGCTTTGAAAAAAATCGGAGCACCTACTACCTCTGAAGAACTAGGTGTTTCAAAGAAAAAAATAATAGAAGCATTAGTAAGAGCACAAGAAATCAGACCAGAACGATATACTATACTAGGAGAAACAGGTTTAACACCTGAAGCAGCAAAAAAACTAGCTAAAACAACAGGAGTAATATAAAAACATGCCACTTGTGACATTAATAGGTGAAAAACTAGCGAAAAAAGATAACGAATTCATCTATTTAGGACCAAACAATGAATGCAGAAACTGTAAACTAAAAACTGTTTGTTTCAACCTTAAACCAGGACGGAGATATAGGATCACAAACGTCCGGAATAAAAGACATAACTGTAACATCCATGAGGGAACAGTAGCAGTGGTCGAAGTACAAGAGCTGCCAATTGTAACAACAATTAATAAAAAAATACCAGAAGGAGCCAAAGCTAAAATAGAGAAAAACAAATGCAACAGCATCGGCTGCATACATTACGAAATATGTAACGTTGAACTTCAAAGAGATAAAAGCTACATTGTAAACAAGATATATGAAGACATTAAATGCCCGTTAGGATACGATCTGCGAAAGGCTGAACTAAAAGAAGAAATATAAAAATGATAGAATTTTTTTAATGACAATTTACATTGAATATTAAACCATCAGAACCTTGGAACTCTCCAACTCCAAAAGTACCTTCTTCATCTCTAACTATCTTCGCCCAATATTTAAAATATAAATCAGAAAAACCGTCACCGTTATCTGTAACCCACGCTACACCAACACAGAGCACCGAGGTCCCAGAGACACCACAATTCCAAGTTTCACATATAACCCTTACCAACTCAACAGGATCCATAGAAGTATCTGTCCCATTAAACATAACATACCTCGTCTTATGACCATTATTAAGAACCCTACAACCAGAAACCCTAGAATCTTCATCCAATATTATACCATCATCCTTCATCTGCTGTTTAACTGAAACAACAGATTTCTCCATAAACTCTTTCTCATTCATCATAAAAAACATTTTCACAGTCGTAACAGAAAGAAAAGCAGGATAAGAATCATTATTGTTTTTATACGTAAAACTAGCTTGTTTCTCCAAACCTAAAAAACCCACAGTGTAACGCCGTTCATTTATATCCTCACTCCACACCCGCCCAAGAAAAACATCATCAACACGCGCCCTTCTAAGCTGACTTCCACTAAAAAGAACAGTTAAAATAAGTAATAAAATCACAAAAAAAGCAATAACAACATAAACACCACTCTCTTTACCACCTTTAAAAACCACATCTCCATAATATTCTCACATCTACTTTAAACTAACGAAAAAAAAGAGAGAGAATGTCAAAACAACGTTATCAATTTTGCAATTTCTTCACGTTTCTCTTTCTCAATAGGTAAAGTAACTGAAGAACGCCATCTTTTTGATTTATCAGGCATATAAAAACCACGGGATATCGCTACAAATTCTTTTTCACCTCTTGGTGTAATAACCTTCCTCTTTGAAACTTCGATAAAACTATTTCTACCAAATTTAACCTCTTTAGATTCCAAAGTTTCAAACTCAACCATAAAAAAACTACACCTCCGAGTAAATAAAAAACAACACATAGCTCAGCAAAACACTATACACCCTATTCCACACCATCTATATCTCTCTCCTCTCAACACAACATTTTTTTGATATAGAGTTAATCATTATTAAATTTAAAGGATAAGATATAACAAGATAAATAAAGAAAAAATTTCTTCTATTCCACTCAAAAATTTTTTTTATTTTTTCAAACCAGCTTCTTTCCTAAGGAGATCAGCTTTATCTGTTTTCTCCCAGGTGAAATCAGGGTCTTCTCTACCGAAATGACCATACGCAGCAGTTTTATAATATATAGGCCTCCTAAGATCAAGATGATAGATTATCATACTTGGTCTAAGTGGGAAAAACTCTCTAACCAGTTTTTCTATTTTTTCAACTGGTATCCTGTTAGTCCCAAAACAATCAACATTAACAGAAACAGGATCAGCAACACCTATAGCATAAGCAAGCTGTACTTCACATTTATCAGCTATACCCGAAGCGACAATATTCTTCGCTATATAACGAGCGACATAGGCACCACTTCTGTCAACCTTCGTAGGGTCTTTACCAGAAAAAGCACCACCACCGTGCCTACCTACACCACCATATGTATCCACAATGATTTTTCTACCAGTAAGACCCGCATCGGCATAAGGACCACCACGGACAAAAGCACCAGTAGGGTTAACATGATAAATAGTATCCTTATCAATCCATTTTTTACAAACAGGTTTAATCACTTTAGAAACTACATCCTTTTTGATTCTCTCATATGAAACACCGCTATCATGTTGAGTAGAAACAACAACCGTATGCGCCCGTATAGGTTTCCCTTTTTCATCATACTCTATAGTAACCTGTGATTTACCATCAG
>QMTJ01000126.1 GCA_003651045.1 Thermoplasmata archaeon
CAGGGTCGAGACAGGTGTTACAGAATATTACAAGAGATGGTGGTTTAGAGATTCTACTGTCTGCTGGTGCTCGTATTGCTGAGACTGCTTGTGGTTTCTGTATTGGTAACAGTCAGTCACCAAGGACTAATGCTGTATCACTTAGAACAAGTAATCGTAATTTCCTTGGACGTAGTGGTACAAAAAGTGCTAATGTGTATCTTGTAAGTCCTGAAACTGCTGCAGCTGCTGTGATAACTGGCGAGATGACTGACCCGCGTGATCTTGAAAAAATGGGTATTAAGTATCCTGTTGTAGAGTTGCCTGAAAGATTCTACATCGATGATAGTATGTTCATCTATCCATCAGAACATCCTGAGAAGATTGAAATATATAGAGGGCCAAATATTGGTAACCCGCCTGCGAGTCAACCTTTACCAGAAAACATTCAAGGAGAAGTAACAATCAAGGTAGGAGATAAAATCACTACAGATCATATAATACCAGCAGGTAGCAAAATGAAATATAGATCAAATGTCCCAAAATACTCTGAGTTTTTGTTTGAAGTTGTTGATTCAACGTTTTATGAACGTGCGAAGAATATAAGAGATAGTGGTAGAGATAATATAATAGTTGGAGGAGAAAGCTATGGGCAGGGATCATCACGTGAGCATGCTGCATTATGTCCAATGTTTATGGGTGTAAAAGCAGTTATTGCAAAATCATTGGAACGTATTCACATGGCTAATCTTATAAACTTTGGTATTATCCCGTTGACTTTTAAAAATGAGAAAGATTATGATAAAATTGAACAAGGTGATGAGCTTAGTATTCCTAATATTAGAGAAATCATTGAAAAAGGTGGTATTTTGAAAGTTAAAAATGTGAGTAAGAACTTTGAGTTTGAAGTTGAATATAATCTCTCAGACAGACAGAAAGAGATTATACTTGCAGGTGGTACACTTGCCTATATGAAAAATAAATCTGAAAAGATGCTGAAGGAGGTATGAAATTATGGCTCAAAGAGGGATAAGGGAATATGATGGGAAGAGAATGCTTGCTAAATACTGGAGGGAGTATATTAGTAAAGATTTTACTTATCCTGGGAAAATAGTACTGGTTGATCCTAAAACAAAACTTGATGATTTGCCAAAAAAATATAAATGGTTAAAAACTGAGAAACTTGTTGTAAAACCTGATCAGCTTTTTGGTAAACGAGGTAAACATGGTCTTATAAAAGCAAATGCTAGTTTTAATGAGGTTAAAAAATGGATTAAAGAGCATATGAATAAAGAAACTACAGTTGGAAAAGTCACAGATAAATTAACTCATTTCATCATTGAACCATATGTACCGCATAAAGAAGAGTTTTATGTAGCTATTAAAAGCAACCGTGATGGTGATACAATCTATTTTTCAAACCATGGAGGCGTTGACATCGAATCTGTATGGGATACAGTTGCTGAGATCCAGGTTGATATAGATCAAGATATTGACAAAGTTGATATTGAGAGTAAACTCCCTAAGGATACACCCAAGGATAAAAGGAAGATGTTTGCAGATTTTATAAAAGGACTTTTTAAATTTTATAGAGATTTACACTATGCGTATCTTGAGATAAATCCTTTTGTTGTTTCTGGTAAAGAGATAATACCCTTGGATCTTGTAGCTCGTCTTGATGATACAGCTCATTTTGAATGCGCAGATAAATGGGGTGATATAACATTCCCAGCGCCTTTTGGAAGGAAACTCTCTAAGGAAGAAGAATATATTAAGATGATGGATGAAAAAAGTGGTGCGTCTCTGAAGCTTACTGTTCTTAATCCAAAGGGTCGTGTTTGGACGATGGTTGCTGGTGGAGGGGGTAGTGTTATTTATACTGATACCATTGTTGATCTCGGTTATCGTGATGAACTAGCGAACTATGGGGAATATAGTGGTAACCCTAGTACTGATGAAACCTATGAGTATGCTAAAACCATTCTCGATCTCATGACACGGGAAAAGGATCCAAAAGGTAGACCAAAGTATCTATTGATTGGTGGTGGTATAGCTAACTTTACTGATGTTGCAAAAACATTTACTGGTATTACAAAGGCTTTACGTGAGTATAAGAAAAAACTTAAAGAAGCTAATGTGAAAATCTATGTACGACGTGGTGGACCAAACTATCAGGAAGGACTCCGTATAATGAAGGAACTTGGTAAAGAAATTGGTATACCTATTGAGGTTTATGGTCCCGAGACTCATATGACTAGGATTGTAAACATGGCTTTAGAGGGGGGAAAATAAAAAAATGGAGGCTATTACAATGGTTAAAACTGAGAAAAAGAAAACATCGAAAACAAAGAAAAGACCTGATTATATTTTGATGGATAGACATACTAAAGCAATTGTTTTTGGTTATCAACAACGTGCTATACAACGTATGCTTGATTTTGATTATATTTGTCGACGTGAAGAACCATCTGTTGTTGCAATTGTTAACCCTACTCGCGATGGTTTACATAAATGTTTCTGGGGCACCAAAGAGATATTAATACCTATGTACCGTACACTTACTGAGGCTACAGAGAAACACCCAGAGGCAGATTTCATGGTGAACTTCGCCAGTTTCCGTTCTGCGTATCCAACAACAAAAGAAGCGTTACTTAGTAAAACCATTAGAACTGTTGCAGTTATAGCTGAAGGTGTACCTGAACGTAGAACTAGAGAGCTTATTAAAATTGCGAAAGAAAGAAAGAAATGGATTATAGGACCAGCAACAGTTGGTGGAATCGCTGCAGGTGGTTTCAGGATTGGTAATACTGCTGGTATGCTTGATAACATTGTGGCTTCAAAGCTTCATAGGCCAGGTAGTGTTGCATATGTTTCTAAATCAGGTGGTCTTTCAAATGAACTTAACAATATTATTGCTCGGAATACTGATGGTGTATACGAGGGGGTAGCAATTGGTGGTGATCGATATCCTGGTTCAACTTTTATAGATCATATTATGCGTTATGAAAAAAACCCTGATATTAAAATGATTGTGATGCTTGGTGAAGTCGGTGGAACTGATGAATACGAGGTGGTTAAAGCATTAAAAGATGGGGATATTAAAAAACCATTGGTTGCATGGTGTATTGGTACATGTTCAAAAGTGTTCCCAGCAGAGGTACAGTTTGGTCATGCGGGTGCTCGTGCTGGTGCAGAGCTTGAAACCGCTGATGCAAAAAATAAAGCACTAAAGGAAGCCGGAGCGATCGTACCTAACTCGTTTGATGATTTTGATGAAAAAATAAAAGAAACATTTGATAAGCTAGTAGAATCTGGTAAACACACGCCTATACCTGATGTAGAACCACCGCGTATACCACTTGATTATGATGTAGCTCTTAAACAAGGTATTATACGTAAGCCTACCAACTTTATTAGTACTATATCTGACGATCGTGGTGAAGAACTACGTTACTGTGGAATACCTATCAGTAAAATCTTCGAAGAGAAATGGGGTCTCGGTGGTGTTATAGGTCTCCTTTGGTTTAAAAAGGATTTACCTAAATGGGCTAGGGAATTTCTTGAGATGGTTGTACTAGTGACAGCAGATCATGGACCTGCTGTTTCTGGTGCTCATAATGCTATAGTAGCAGCGAGAGCTGGTAAGGATTTGATCTCTTCTCTTGTTAGTGGTCTCCTAACCATTGGTCCAAGGTTTGGTGGAGCTGTACAGGGTGCTGCTGATCATTTTACAACATATCTATACGCGGGTAAAACTCCAGATTTCATGGTTAAAGATATGAAAAGTAAAAACTTGAATATTCAAGGTATTTGTCACAGGATTAAATCAGTTACAAATCCTGATGTACGTGTGGAAATATTAAAGAAATATGTTAAGAAGCATTTCCCAATAACAGAGACCCTTGATTATGCTCTCGAAGTTGAAAAACTGACGACAGCAAAACGTAATAATCTAATACTAAACGTAGATGGGTGCATCGGGGTATCCTGTTGTGATATGTTACGGAGTATTGGTTACTCTAGGGAAGAAGTTCGTGAGTTTGTAGAGCTGGGGATTTTAAATGCGTTATTTGTACTTGGCCGTAGTATTGGTTTCATGGGTCATATAATAGATCAAAAGAGATTAAAAACTAGGTTATATAGGCATCCATGGGATGATATTCTCTATATGATGCCTGATAAACCTGAGAAAGTGAAGGTGAAATAGAATATGGTGGAGGAAACTATTATGATTGATACTGAAGTAGTTGAAAGAGCTAAAGAACATTTTGGAAAATTAGTTGAAGAGCAATTACAGCGTGTTGAACGTATGAAACGTGGTGAGGATTGGATAGACTATAGCAAGCTTAAGCCAATAATTATTGGTGTAGTTGGTGGAGATG
>QMTJ01000127.1 GCA_003651045.1 Thermoplasmata archaeon
CAATATTTTATAACAAAATATTGACGATACAACCTTCGTCAAAACATTATATCACAAAAACAAAAAAATTGTGTAAAATAATAATAACAATATATTTTTTATAAAAAATTAAATTTACACAAAAAATGTTACCATTGTAACATAAAATTAATTAAAGAATTAATAAATTCTTTATTATTTAAAGGGGGAAAAATGAAAAAAAAACACCTTGATCACAATTCTCGTTATAAGCATCATGATAATGATGCCTTTTACAGCTGTCACACCTGCAATAACAACAATAAATAAAAATCAAACAAATGGAAAAAACCTAGAAAAAGAAAAGAGAACAAATTGCTTTGGATTCTGGGATTGGAATCTAGATGTCAGCTTTGACCAGCTTGAATATTTAAAATATAAAAAGATCAATGGGGAAGATTACTCGATTTATAAATTGAAATATACAATAACAAATATAGGGAAAAGGTGGTGTATTGGATGGCCATGTACATATGTAAGACGTAATGATTCCCTAAAAATTGTAGATATTTGGAATGAAAGATTTATTGTTCTGCTTCCTGGAAGAACCAGATCCTTTTCACATGAAATAAAAGTTAAGAGTAGTCCTGACCCCGATGTTGATAAGGAGAGATATTTTGCAAATCATAATATTGTTTTACAAACTTCAACTCCAGAGAAACCGCCAGAGGGCGGCTTAGAGCCACCATATATTAATGGAGATGATAGATTAGCGAAATATTGGAATGATAATTTAGATTATCAACCAACAGAACCCCATCTCATTGTAAGTACTCCATGGAAGTATAATATAGTAAATACTAGTGAGATATTTTATTTGGAAATACCTGATGTTGAAAATTTGCCAGATGTTATTAAAAATCAGCGTCTTGGGTGGATAGCTGATCTTGTTTATTATCTTAGAAACATTGCGGAAACTGTTAAAACTATAATTATTGAGACTGATGATGAAAAATTTATTTTAGAAGCATGGAATCATCTTGAACACATACAGAACTGGATAATTGATGTTTGCGAATGGTTTAAATTATTGGTACGTGGAAAATATAGTGAATACGATCCATTGGATTTGATTTCATTATTTTATAAATTTCAAAACATTACAGATGAACATGTATCTGCATTGATTAATTTATCAATTGAGTTTTTTGGAGAAGTAACTCCTTCAATCCAAGCAATTGTTAACATTTCAGAGGCGTATTCTAAATGGCAACAAACAGAACCATGGACAAAGCCGATATTGATCAAAGGTCAGGTTGAGGGGGTTAAAAACGATGAGGTAATAAATGTATCATGCAGAAGCGAAACATACACCTGCAAAGATGAAGATGATGGAAAAATAGATAATATATCCCACTTCGAGTTTTATGTTACATCTGATCCAACTCAAATTGAGGCTAGTTATATCGTGCCACATAACTGTACTATAACAATTAAGGGAGATAAACATGATAAAACCCTGTGTACCGTTTCTTTACTCTCATATTGTTTTTCAGATGGAATAGTATATGCAAATTTTTCTAAAGAGGACTGGAAAGAATCAAAGAACATATACAGGGGAACAACTGAATCAACAAAAAAACGTTTAAAAGGCAGTGGATCGTTAAACTGGTTGAAAAATAAACCTTTTTTTAATTTTATAAAAAATACTTTAGAGGTATCTAGACAGAAAGTGATTTGGCAAGATAATAACTGTGATATAGATTATGATTTTGATAAACTTTTAAAAGAAGCCATAGAGGAAGAAAGAAAAGAGAAAACAATCGAAGGGATGGTTTTAAAGGAATACTACCCTGGTGCACCATGGGATGATCCAAAGGTTGTATACTATGCTCCAAATGAAGCAATTGTTGGTTTTAAAAGCTATGTTGATGTATCAAAAATAAAAGAGGTTAAAGGACAAGATGTTATAGATTATATTAAAGAATATCATAGTGTGCTAGTTAAAGTCAGCGGTGTTGATTTAGAAGATTTTATAAATGAGGTTGAAAAGGAGGAGGATGTCGAATATGCTGAGTTAAACAGTATTTGTCAAGCACACGGTGGAATAGTTGCTCTTAGTAACCCTAATGATCCACGTTTTGATGAACAATGGGGGCATAAAATGATTAAATTACCTCAGGCTTGGGAATACCCGCGTTTAATGAAAAACGTATGGGTAGGAATCATGGACTCTGGTATTGATATACCTATACATTTTTTCCCTGTGCATGAAGATCTAGAATATTGCAAAATAGTTAATTTAGATTTTTATGGACTATATGGAGTAGATCTCCATGGGCATGGAACGCTAATGGCAGGAATTATACTAGCTCAAATGAATAATGGTAAAGGAATTGCCGGGGTAGCAGGAGATATTGGACATGCATTTAATATAAAAGTTTTAGATCTTGATATATACTCTGGAAAAGCAATTACTAAAGATTATATAGTGGCTAAGGCGTTAAGACACAGTACTTTTATAACTCAGCCTCAAGTTCTAAGTATGTGTTTTGGATCATATTACCCATCTATACATAGACGGTTGGCTTGCAAAATTGCTGCTGAACGTGGTGTTCTGCTTATTGCTTCTGCTGGAAATGGAGCATGCGAAACTGTTGAGTTTCCTGCTCGCTATGATACAGTGATATCAGTTGGTGCTATAAATGAAAATATGGAATTATGTGACTATGAGGAATGGGGTTCAAACTATGGACCAGATGTTGATATTGTAGCCCCTGGTGTAAATATACTCTCAACAAATAGAATGGCTGGGTATAGTTATTGTTGGGGTACGTCGGCAGCTGCTGCATATGTTGTAGGTGTCGCACTGCTATGGTATGGAGTTCGTGCTGCTTCACGATCTCTCCCACATGTCAAACTAGAACCAGATAAATGTAAAAAAGCATTGTTGGAAAATGCTAGATATCTTGGAGAAGACTGTGGCTACGGACTCGTTGATGCATTAGAAACTGTAAAGGATGCACCGGTGGATAGAAACAGAGGATTGTTTAGATAAGTGAATCAGGAAACTATACTATTGGGTTATGATAATAGATATTATAAAAGCAAAAAAAATTGTGTAAAATAATAACAACAATATATTTTTTATAAAAATTTACACAAAAAATGTTACCATTGTAACATAAGATTAATTAAGGAATTAATAAATTCTTTATTATTTAAAAGGGGAGGAAAAAAATGATAAGAAAGAAAATTTTTGGAATAGGAGCTGCAGCTTTATTACTTTTAATTGCTTTTACCCCGATAGTTAATTCTATTCAAAAAAATAGTACGTATCTAACAAATAATGACGAATGCGATTTAAAAATAGAAATACTAAATGGTCCCTATTTAATAGATCGCGAACCTGTAATAAGAGATGGGACGTTATGCACAAAATGGGGAATTACCTATAGAATTACCAATGAGTATAATAAAAGAATTATTTCAAAACCTTCAGTAAAAGTGCGGACTACAGATGGTACAGAAAGAGTAATTGATTCTTGGTATGTTGATATAAATCTAGAGCCAAAGCAAGCTGTTGATTATACTCATACGTTTTATGCTGAAATAAGCGAAGATATAGACGTAGATGAAGAGAGATATGTAGCAGATCATCAAATAAAGTTGGTATGTGGGGGTGGGGGTTTCGATGATGTTAATCCTTTGAATAATTTTGATATTAAAAGGGTTATAAAATTTTGGAAGGGAAACAAGTTTTATGGTCCAACTCAGTCTCAGATACTGGCATGTTTACCATGGAGATATGAAGAAAAAACAATTTCTATAGATGGAAAAGATATTTCATATCCTGAAATCACTAAATTATATGAAAAAGATAACAGGTTAGCTGGATTCCGATGTAAAGGTAGGACAATCCAAGATGTGATTAATTCTAATGAGTTTAAAAATTTAAAAAACTGGGCTAATAATCAAATCTGGGATGGTTGGGAGGACTTTAAGGATCTACTTGATAAGTTTATTGAAAAGTTTGAAGATGTTATGGATTTGTTTTGGGAGGATTTACCAAATGAGCTGAATAATCATCGATTTGGGTGGACAAAAAATGTTACACGATATGTAATTAGTATTTCTGTAGATACTATATTATTTTTATTAACTGGAGGTGCTTGTATTTACACAATTGTAAATTCTCCTGAGTTTATTTTTATTCTAGGATGGATAAGGAAAGCCTGTACTCTGTTTGATAAATTGTTCAGTGGGGAAGAGATTGCAAAACTGCTTGGGGAAGTGCTTGGAATTGATGTTCTATGCAAACTTATTACCTATGCAACAGGTTTACTTACATTAATCGAGATCTGTGGAGGTATTGAA
>QMTJ01000128.1 GCA_003651045.1 Thermoplasmata archaeon
ATGCATCTTTTTTTGTTTTTCATTAGCTTTTCCAAAAACAAAAACCCGAGTAATATCAGAATTATACCTTTTAAAACAGGCACCAAAATCACATAAAACCAAGTCACCCTCTTTCAACTTAACGTCACCATGACTATAATGAGGTATAGCAGTATTACCAGCGAACGAAGAAATAGTATCAAAAGCAGGTTTATCCGCGCCATTTTTCTGCAACAAATAATTAATCTCACCAGCAAGCTCATATTCTCTCATACCACTACGTAAAACACCTGGGATTTCCCTCATAACCTTATCAACGATTCTACAAGCCTCCCGTATAAACTCTATCTCATACTCATCTTTAATCATCCTACTTTTCACAAAACCATCTGAGACATCTAAAAACTCTCTACCAGGTAACAATTTTTTAAACTTTAAAAAATCATTATACAACACACCATCAAAATTCAAACCAATAACAGTATAAGAACGCAAACATTTTTTTAATATCTCTTCAAACTCTTTCTCTTTTTTATAAACAAAAACATCACCTTTAAAACCATCCACGTTCTCTGACTCAAGCTCCGACACAACAAGATCCACCCTACCATCTGAAAACAAAACAGCGGCACACCCCTCAAAAAAACCCATCTCTAAACCAGTTACATAAAAAAAATTATGATCCAGATATGGCTCAGAAGAATTTTTAACAACTATAATATCAACCTTTCGTTGTAAATTAGAAAAAACTTTCTTCACCCTTTTTTCTAAATTAAATACCATACCAACAAGCAACCAATTAAGAGACTACACAATAAAGAAAGTTAAAAGAATAATTTTATATTTTTTTTGGAATCAAAAGCCTACTTGCTGTACTCTTTTATCAAATTATGTAACTCTGTGAGATCATTCTTAATGGTCTCCACCTGTTTCATTTTTTCCTGCTCAAAACTCTTTAAAATCTCAGGCAACGGTTTGGTAAGATGATATATATGAACCGGTCGTCCTTTACCTTTTTTCTTAAGATCCCTCTTTTTAACCCAGCCTCTTCTCCTCATTTCTTGCATGGCAACACTTACTTCTGGTTGCCTAAGATCAGCACCCTGCTCAACATCAGCAGAACGACACTCCTCCACCTGTGAAATATACATCAATGTCTTAGCAAGATTTTTAGGCATCCCAAGCTCAGTGAATAACTGTACTGCCTTGTCATCTTTCTCATCCAATACAAATGCTCTCTTTCGCTTCATATTCTCCTCACTACGTAGAAATCATTCGTAAGTATTTATATTTTTCTCATTTTTTCAAAAACAATAGATAATCTATTTTATCAAAATACCAAATTTTAACACCATTTTAATGTAACATTTCTCCTTAAAAACTATTCATATCAACTATGGAAAGTATAAATTTAAACTATATAGATATAAAATTAATATTCAAACTATTTCCATAATTTAAAAAATATACATCTAAAACACATCTACTTACATCAACAAACGTTATAATGGTTTTAACTTTTTTTCTTTTGCTTTTTCTAATTTTTTCAAATAATTCTCAGTATCTTCTTTCACCCACTCAGAAACCTTATACTTATGTATAACGCCATCTACACTTTTGGTCACCACTTCTTTAATCCCAGCATTAATAATAGCCCGTTTACACCTATCACATGGTCTTCCTTCAGTTAAAGAATCACCATTAAACCTTTGACCATAAAGATAAAGAGTTCCATCTAAAACACTACTCCCATGCCGTGCAGCATTTAACAAGGCATTCTCCTCCGCATGCACCCCTGGGCAATAATCATAACCAGTATACGGAGGTAGATCAAGCTCGTTTTTTATACAACCCACATCCATACAATTTACTACTCCTCTAGCAGGACCATTATAACCTGTACTTATCACAGCATCATTTTTTACAATAATAGCACCAAATTGTCTACGTATACATGGAGACCTCAAACATACTGCTTTTGCTATATTCAGATAGTACTCATCTTTACTCAATCTCGACCATTTTTTAGACATATTCTTTTTCGCCTTCCCATCTTAAACAGTTTTAAATCAAGAGAAACCCTTTGGCACATAGAGAACTAAATTAAATAAACGAATGGTTTAATAAAATTATGATTTAAACAGAACAAAATTTTTTTTACCGCTTGCACCAATTTTTCATCTATAAATTTTAATAAAAAAACAATAATTTTTTAAATCGTTATCATTAAAAACCTTAAACACATTTAAGAATCAATAGTTAAATATAATTTACCCGGGATGAGGGAAATATGGCATATAAATATGGAATTTATCAATCAAGTCCTAAAAGCTGTGTTTTTTATAAACAAGATGAAGATGGGAATCAATCAACTTTTAATCTTTTTGTAACATCTAAAAAAGATGAAGGCGAAAAAATCATCGCATTCATAGATAACGAACAAATGAAAAAAGAAAGAACATTTACAACGGAGGTTACAGATATCAAAGACGTATTTGAAGCATTTGGAGGATGGGCATCCGATGCACCTATTGTTTTTGAATTAGAAGCACAAAAAAGCATAACACAATGTTTAAGTACAGTGTTGAAAAAAAGCGAAACTACAAGCGAAACTACGAAACTACAATAAGAAATAAACGTGGATATATGAACTGATAAACTATTTTTATTTTTTAAAATAGTTTAATTTTTAAATTTAACTTCTGTCTCCTCGAAATCCTTTGGGATGAAAGAGTTTTTAAAAACCTTTTGCGCTTCTCGTTCCATAGTCCTAGTACTAATATACCTAGGACTGATATGCACTAGAAACAGTTTATCAACGTCGGCTTTTTTACCGATTTTAGCAGCTTGAACCGTAGTAGTATGACCATATTCCCATGAGACTTCTTCAAGCGAGGAATCAAATGTTGCTTCATGGATAAGAACATCAGCATTTTTCGCAAACTCTACCATCTCAGGTATAGGTCTTGTATCCCCTGATATCACTATTTTTCTGCCTTTACGTGGAGGACCTAGTACCATATCTGGCGTGATTTTTTTACCAGTCTCCAATGTTACAGTTTCACCTCTTTGTAACCTACTAAAAAGAGGCCCCTCTGGTATACCTAACTCAAGAGCCCGAGGTTTATTAAATTTACCAGGTCTCATTTTTTCTTCAAGAGCATAGGCTAAAGCAGGTACACCATGTTCGACTCGGAGAATTTTTATTACATACTCGTTAAAATCAAGAACATCTCCCTCATCAACTTCATGTGAAAATATCTCATAGTTAGGTCTGAAATACCCTAATGACAAAAGCTGTTTAACCAGTTTATCCATACCCCTTGGGCCATAGATGTGTAAAGGGATATCTCTATCATTCAACTGCATAGTTTGGATAAGACCCGGTAACCCTAAGAAATGATCACCATGAAAATGTGTAATAAAAACCTTAGATATCTGCATGTAACTAAGCCGGGATTTCTGAAACTGACGCTGCGTACCTTCTCCACAATCAAATAATATTATCTCCCCAGCTCTTTTTATAGCAACCGAAGTTACATTTCTTTTAACCGTAGGCCAGCTGCCACCGGTTCCAAGGAATATAATACTTAACTGTGTCATAATCTGAAGATTGACATGCTGAAGTATTGTAAAAGCGTTATGGTTATTTTTTAAATACTACAAAAAAACGAGTGAGACTCCTATGAACCCGTAGCTCATGTTTCTCTAAAAGTGACAAATATTCTAAACCAGTTGTTATTAATCCTTCATCAGATAAACCTATAACTGCTCTACCATTTTTTTTCAAAACCTTAGATATATTTTCAAAAGCACGTTGATAAAGACTAACTGTTGCCTCTCCATGAGTAGTAGTAGATTTACCGTATGGTAGATCAGTTACCACAGCATCAACGTTTTCAACATGTTTAACTATATCACCAACGTCACAATGAAACAGAGTATAATCCTTGATATTATAATATTCAAGGGTTTTTTTACATCCCTTAATCATTTTCTCCTCTATATCACTACCGATAACTTTAGCACCAATAAGACCTGCTTCAAGTAGTATACCACCTGTACCGCAGAAAGGATCTAGAAGGGTATTATATTTTTTAATACATGAGAGGTTAACTAATGTACGAGCTATTTTAGGATGAAGAGAAATAGGTGAAAAAAACGGACGGAACTGTACCCTCCTCTGTTCATACTGGGATCTATTGATTTTAAAAAGTTTTAAACCCACATAAACTTTTGAATCAGTAATAACTGCACGTACTTCGATATCGGGTTTTTCAAGGTTAACCTTTCTATTTTTTGTATAAACTTTTGATAGAGTTTTAACTATGTCTTGTGAATTAATC
>QMTJ01000129.1 GCA_003651045.1 Thermoplasmata archaeon
ATGTACTCTAAGCTATCTGGAAGCGTATCATTAACATAAACATTAGCTAAATCTGCATCACCTGTATTCTCTACAGTGATTTTAAAACGAACTATTGAACCTTGATCAACCCAGATTTCATCAACCCAGTCACAAACACCATCCCACACTAGTTTCTCAACATCTATATCCACCTCAGGTATTGACACATCCACAGTCGCTGTATCCTCACCAGAAATTATCGTACCAGTGCAAAACTCATAAGCATCAGCATAAACATTATTCACATGCGTACCATAGTCTACAACTGTTGCATTAAACGTTATAATAAGACTTTCTCCATCATAAAGCCTTGTAGAACCAAAATTCCAAACAAGTACACTACCATTAATATCAGGTTCCTCAGGCTGAGCACTACCTACTACATACTCTAAACCATCAGGTAATGTATCGGTTACATTAATATAAACAGCATAATGCTCATGCTCTGGATCAGTAACATTATGATATGTCACAGTGATTTTAAACTGCACTGTTTCACCTAACTCTGCATTGATCTCATCAACCCATTCTTCTCCATCAAAGACATCCTTAACTACTTCTAAACTCTCTGAAAAATCAGATGTGTTTCTATATACTGCTATTCCAGTAAACATAGAACTAGTCAATAGGAACGATAGCACTAGCATTACAACTAAAATATTTTTTTCTCTCATTTTCCTACCTCCCACGATATTCTTTGGAAAAACTTCCAAAGAAAAAAACCAGTAGATGTAATGTCATATCCTGATTTAAATCTTTTCTAGAACAAAAAAAATATTAGGCGTATGACGAAAAAAATTGCTTTATGTAAGAGTTTTTATGAGTTTATAATACTGAACCATATCAATATTTTTAGGTTGAATTGCAATGTCTAAAGGCAAAGTCTTTAATTCATTTCCCTTAAAATACACACATTGATCCGTTACACCCTCTCTTAAAAGTTCAACAGCATGGTTCCCAAGACATGCTGCCATAATTCTATCAGTCGCCGTGGGACGACCACCTCGTTGTATATGACCCAATACAGCTACACGTGTTTCAAGACCAGTTTTGTTATTCACTATCTTAGCTATTTCATAAGCACTAGCTTTACCTTCAGCGACAATAATTATCCAGCTGAGTTTACCCTTTTCAGCACCTATCTGTATCTCTCTGCACATGTCATCATAGTTTACATCTAACTCTGGAACCAGTACTTCTTCACATCCACCTGCTAAGGCTACTTGCATCGCTATATAACCACAGCTGCGACCCATAACCTCTACAACAAATATTCTTTCAAGACTTGTAGCAGTATCTCTTATTTTATCTAGGGCATCTAAAGCTACATTAACAGCTGTATCCACACCAATAGCTTTATCTACACCATTAACATCGTTATCTATAGTCGCTGGAATACCAATCACAGATATATCATATTTCAACGCGAGATCATGTGCACCTGAGAGAGAACCGTTCCCACCGATAACAATTAAACCATCTATCCCATTATCAACAATGTTTTTCACAGCCTGCCTTTGCCCTTCCTCGGTTAAGAAACGTTTTGAACGACTCGTTTTAAGAATGGTACCACCACGGTTAAGTATACCTGAAACAGAACGATGGTTTAAAGAAATAAAATCTCCATTTATCAAACCATCATACCCTCTTATAACACCTATAACCTCTATCTCATGTCTAACAGCTGTTCTAACAACTGATCTAATAGCTGCATTAACACCAGCGCAATCTCTTGTTAAAACCGCGATTTTCTTCAATCTTAAACCCTCCTCTCCTTATAAACCAAATCAGCAAGGTATCATCAAATGTTTTTATAAAACATTTTCCTCAGACAGCTTATCAAGTTTTCTAATCTTATTCCTTACAACATATATAGTAAGAGCTACAAACATTAAAGCAACAAAAACAGCAATAGAAAAACCTGTTATAAAACCATATATAGGTATAAAGTTATAGAACGCATGAACTAGGAAAGCAAGGAGGAAATAAGGAATAACACTACCTATGGGTGTATGTTTCATAATTTTTTTACCATACCCATACCCAGTCCAAGCAGTAGCAGAAGCATGTAGTAGACACCCTGTAAAACTTCTAATTGAAACTAATACAAAGAAAAACAATAAACCCTCTGATATAAAAGCATTATAACCATAGAATAGATTCTCAGTAGCTGAAAAACCAAGACCAGCAACAGCACCATATATCAAACCATCCTCAAGTTCATCAAGTTCTTTTTTAACCGTTTTAAACCCAAGAATAAGAGGTTTCGTGAACTCTTCAGCAAATGGAGCGATTAAGACTGCGCTAATTATAAGATATATACTACTATTAACAGATACTACAATCGACCCCAAAACTACTTCTAGAATAATAGATGCAACAATTGCTATAGTTGCACCCCAGATAAAACAGAAAATAATTGGTTTCCATTTCTCCCGGTTATATTTTTCAGTGTTTCTAATCCATATAGCATACAAAACTGGTGGGAGAAACGCCATGATAAATAACAACAAAATTTCTAACAGTTTCATAGAATAGTTAGAACATAAAAAGACTATATCTAATTTATCATTTTTAATGTTACCAATTTTGGATATCTGTTATGTTTATACTAGGATACTGTTTATCTGGAATTTTAAAAAAACATTTTTATTCTATTATACTATTTCAAGTAAATAGTGGGTAAAAAAATGAGGTGGGTATGAGAGGTAATGATTTTGTAAAAAAATTAGTTATAACAGTTGTAATGATGAGTTTTTTTATTATTGTGAATCTCTCCTCAGCTACCAATAGTAATATAACAGTAGAAAAACAGAATTTTCATTTAAATACAGACGAAGCGAACGATGCCTCTACTAATGTGGAGGACTGGTGGCCAATGTTTCATCATGATCCGGTTCATACTGGTTTTTCATTATCAACTGCACCATGTTCGAATAATATTATTTGGAGTTATCAGGATGATGCATTATCTGGTTTTTTGTCTTCACCAATTGTAGCCGATGGAAGAGTATGTCTCGTAGGGGATAATAACAAGGTTTACTGTCTATATGCTGAAACAGGAGGCGAGATCTGGAGTGTTTTAATAGATGATAATCTTAGTTGTTCTTCCCCGGTTTTTTATGATGATAAGTTTTTTGTCATATCTGAAAATAAACATATTTATTGTTTAGATGCAAAAGATGGAGAAACGATATGGCGTAGTACAACCGTTTATTCAATTAAATCTTCACCAGTTGCATATGAGAATAAACTCTATATAGCTGATCGTACGAGGCTTTATTGTTTTAATGCTACTGATGGTTTGTTTTTATGGAGTTATAACACTGGTTTTAATTCTTTAGGTTCTTCACCTGCTGTTATCGATGATATGGTTTTTTTTGGATCTCAAACAGTTTCAGTTTATGATAGAGGAGGTTTTTATTGTTTTAATGCTTCAAATGGGGAGGTAAAATGGTTGTATAAAGCCGTGGATCATCATAGTGAAAGCTGGAGGTATGTTTCCTCTCCTGTTGTGGTAGATGGAGAAGTATATGTTAGTATTCTTAATCTTGCGCCATCTTCAAAGGGTAGTTATTTGTATCATCCGCTTCTTTATTGTTTTGATATTGAAACTGGATACAGAAGAGATCTATTGCCTACTTTACCAGGGATGAGCATCTCGTTTTCAATACCTACTGTTGCTTATGGTAATATATATGTTTGTACCTGCGGGGATCAACCCTACTCTAATGCTGGACCTGGAAAAATTGTTTGTCTTGATCTATCATCACCAGGTGTTATTAAATGGATGAGCTCTACTTTTAATGTTTATAGTTCAGTTTGGTATCCAACTTCTCCCCCAGTAGTTGCCGATGGTAAGGTTTACATTGGTGGTGTGGATGAGTTTCGATGTTATGATGCTTTTACAGGTGAACTAAAATGGTGTAAATCTTTTAAGGATTTAGGGTTGTATTCTAATATATATGGTGAACCAGTTGTTGCAGATGGTAAACTCTATGTTAACTGCAGGTTTAAAATCTGTGCTTTTGAAGATGAAAACATGGAGGATAAACCAGCGTATAAACCCTCTATGCCCTCCCCAAGTAACGGTGAAACTGATGTTGATGTTAATGTAGAGTTGAGTTGGTCTGGTGGCGATCCTGATTATGGCGATAAAGTAAGTTATGATGTATATTTTGGAACAAATATCAACCCTTGGTTTTATACCTCTGTCGGTCCGTATCCCTGGAACCAAAAGAGGATAAGTTTAGACGTTGGTAGGCTTAAATATAAT
>QMTJ01000130.1 GCA_003651045.1 Thermoplasmata archaeon
ACACCACCAGAGGTGTATACTGAGTCTGGTGAACCCAGCTGCTGTGAAACAGTAGATAGTAGTTGTGTGAAGACTTCTACACCAATATGGATCAACGCGTCAGATGATACAAACAACTGCCAAGCAGGTGTTGAATCAATATTTTGGAGATACCAAGATGATGATCAGTGGTGGCCTCAATCTCAAAATGATCCAAATGATCCATATCCACAGTTTAACGTAGTACACGGGTCACAACTTTACAGCATGTACGGAGAACTTTATGGATCAGGTTACCCTGAAATTTACAATAACTACTGGTACCGTGTAAATGATACCACAGTAATATTTTACTGGAATGAAGAATGCAACCATACATTGCATTATTTTGCAAAAGATAATGTATGTAACCGTTCAGAAGTACATGAATATGTTTACTATGTTGATGACTCGCCACCGACTATTATCAAAACAGTAGGTGAACCAAACTGTACATATTATGATCCCGAGTGTAACGGCTGTGGACAACTACAGGCTGATGAATACTGCGTAACCACTGATACACCTATCACTTTAGATGCTTTTGATAACGGATGCTGCCGCCCATGCAGTGATGTAACTATTGAGTATAAAATCGGAAGAAAAACCGATGGAATATGGATATGGCCAACAGATTGGACTACCTATACTGGTCCATTCACTTTTAGTGAAGAATGTGAGCATCAGCTAATAGTAAGAGCATATGACTGTCTTGGAAATGGTATGGATGATGCTTATTGGGATACAGAGATATTCTATGTAAATGATCACACCCCGGTTATAGAGAAAACAGTTGGAGAACCCAACTGTACAAAAGACGTATGTGGTGCTGACTATTGTGTTAAAACTACGACACCAATCTGGTTTAACTACTCTTACGACAGCTGCTGCCCATGTGATGTAACATTCGAATACCGTGTATGGAATGATACCTATGACAGTGGATGGCAACCCACATATAATGGGTATAAATTCTATTTCAGCGATGAGTGTTTCCATCATCTAGATCTACGGGCATATGACTGCCTTGGGCATATAACCTATGATAATGAGACATTCTATGTTGATAACAAAGCACCGAAGATTACAAAAACTGTTGGTGACCCAAACATCTCTGGAACTGGTAATCCGGATTACTGGGTGAGCTGCGAGACACCTATAACTATTGATGCGCAAGACCAGGGATGCTGTGGTATATTAGAAAAAGTACTGTATCAGATAAACCAAGATGGATGGGTTGACATAACCGATAGTTTACCATTTACTCTTCATTTTGATGAAGACTGTGTACATGATCTCCATATCAAAGCTATAGACTGCCTTGGAAACACAGCCTATGATGATGAGACGTTCTATGTTGACTGTACACCACCAAGGGTTACAAAAGAAATTAGTGGTCCACAATGCAGTCCATTCTTTGTTACTAACCAAACAAGGATATGGATAAATGCCACTGATGAAGGTATTGAGCCCTGTATAGTAGGTAGCCTCCATCTAAAAGTTGGTATATGGTATAATAACGTATGGAATTATACATGGTATAACGTTACTAGTGGCTCGGTTAATCTTTCTTTCACTTTTGAAGAAGCTGGTGTTGGAAACGACTGTGTTCACTATGTCACATACTGGGCGGAGGATGACCTTAGCAACGCTATCCCTGAAGATAACGAGATATTCTATGTTGACAACACTCCACCTGTGTCAGCTATTCACTACAAAGGTGTAGTACCAGGTTGGAAACAGATGAACGAGGAAGGATTTGGTGATCTAACTAACGACTATGCTTGGGGAATGGCTGTCTACAACATAGACGGAGCTAACTACTTATACGTAGGGACATTAAATAGCAACTACACCGGTGATCCCTCAGAAGATGGATGTGAAATATGGCGGACAGACGGTACGCTTACAGAGGATAAAAAATATGTTTGGGAACAGGTAGTTGGACCCAGTGGGACACAAATGCCAGCTGGATTCGGCATGGGAATACCTGGTGTACGGAATATGATAGTATACGATGGACTCCTATGGGTTGGCTGTCTAGGTGAACCTACTTCAGATGATGGTATAACTTTAGTAGGTGAAAACTGTACACTTTGGGTAACAGACGGAACAACATGGAAACAAGCAAACCATTTAGGGTTTGATCATGAGGATCAAAGTAT
Organism: Thermoplasmata archaeon; assembly: GCA_003651045.1. Lineage (GTDB taxonomy): Archaea > Thermoplasmatota > E2 > DHVEG-1 > DHVEG-1 > B24-G9. Next base: position 2,184 of record QMTJ01000130.1, read on the forward strand.
TAGAGGTATGGCTGTTTTTGATGGTAAACTTTATATTGGAACAGAGAAAAACATAAACGGTGATGGAGCAAACCTCTACAGATATACAGGAGGAGCGATCAACGGGGACATCAACAACGTTGATCCATCTGCGTGGGAACAAGTGTTTAATGTAACAGCTGATGAATCACCTACTTTTTCAGTTCTCAAAGAATTCAACGGTTACCTGTATATTGGTACTATACAAGTAGATTTCTCAAGTACACTTGACGGAAATGTTAACCTTAGAGACGGAGCTGAGATATACCGATCAAGTACTGGTGACCTAGGAACATGGGAGAAAGTTGTTGGAGATGGTGCTCCTGTTCCTGCTGGTTTTGGTAATGAAAACAACACAGGTATACTCTCTATAGAAGTGTTCAATGGTAAATTATATGTTGGAACCTATAATTTCATCAACAGAGCTGAACTATGGAGAACCAGTGATGGGTTAACCTGGGAACCAGTTATACTTAATGGAAATGGTCATCTGAACTTTTACATATGGAGTATGCTCACTTATGATGGTGAACTTTTCGCTGGAACAATGAACCCAATCGCTGGATGTGAACTGTGGAAGAGCAGCAGTGGTGACATGGGTACCTGGGAGAGAGCAAATGTAAATGGTATGGATGGAGAAACCATGTTTTCACCACCAGTTAGTTTCTTCTATTCTGGGTTACTTGCTGACCAGTATGGTATACGAAACATGGTAGAATATGATGATCATCTTGTAGTGGGCACAGCAAGTTTTGCCGAGTTCGCTGATAGAGCACTAAAACACCTCGTGCATTCTTGGCCAGGTCTCTCACAATATGTTGGATGTGAAATCTGGCGGATAAACGGGTCAAACCTACATGTAGCACGAGAATACATCAACTGTTCCACTAGAATCTATATCAACGCCAGTGACGTGGGTATAGATCCTTGTATCTCAGACCATTGGGTGATACATTACCGTGTATGGTATGATGGTCATTGGACTAATTGGAATCATGGTGGAGTTAACGAAAACATTAGTTTCACTATGGGAGACTTCGGTTTTGCCCAGGATTGTAAACACATAGTTGAATACTATGCGGAAGACTGTCTTGGAAACGAGGAATACCATCATTTAAGAACTATCTACGTGGATTGCACACCACCAGAGTTCCTCATACTTAAACCAAAAGATGGATGGTACAGTGATGGGTCAAGTATTCCATCAGTAGTACTAGCGGAGGATCCATGGGTTAAAGGTTGCAGTAGTGGTATAGAAGAAGAAAACCAAGGGTTTGGATACCTTATTGATGTATTCCCAGGTTTCAAAGTCGTACCATTAGATAGTAGTAACTTCCTATATGATTACGAGTCACATGAATACATTGGTAACCTCGGGATACCAGATCCAAGTGGACTACCAGACGGAGCAGTACTGTTTGTAGCTGGTGGAGAGGATAACGTTGGAAACGGTGGAAATAGTATTATAACGCTTATACACTCATACTTCCTACAATGGGTAGCGGAGCATGGTCCAGAGGATGTAGAAGCATTTGCTGACTGGTTGAATGATATAGTTACAAACTTTAACGTAGTAGTAATAGGAATCGATAACACGCCACCAGAGGTTGAAATAGTTGAACCAGAAGATGGAAGTGATATTGGTCTCGGACCAGTAACAGTAGAAGCTGAAGTATTTGATGCACTCTCAGGTGTAAACCATGGTACAACAGCACAAGTATACCTAGCAGGTGTATACATTGGAGAACTCACATATAACGAGGATACCAACATGTGGGATGGTACGCTATCCATAGCGTTGGATATACCAGATGGTGAACAAAACCTTACAGTTACCATACCAGATTTAGCTGGTAACATTGGATCCGATACGATAACAGTAATTGTTGGAGAAAGACCAGGTCCAACAACATCTGGTACAGATGTGCAACCTGATCCGTCGAAAATAACAGTTGATGGAATAGGAGAAGACCTAACGGTTACAGCCACTATACATAGCACGATTAGCACTATACAAGGAGCTGAATACTTCATAAGTGACACTAAACCTGATAAGGCAATGTGGGGTA
>QMTJ01000131.1 GCA_003651045.1 Thermoplasmata archaeon
AAACTTACTCTATTGTTTTTAATTGTCGGTTTAATAGCTCCATCGCTCGCTATTTTTTATTTTTACACAATCTCTGTTTCTACTTTACCTGAGTCGATACCTGCTGAGCAAAGTATTCTACTTAGAACAGTCGCGATTATTATAATACTTTTAATAGCTGTTGACGCTGGAATCATCGGGTATCTTGTTTCAAGATCTATATCTAAACCTCTTAAAGAACTATATAGGGCTACAAAAGAAGTTGAAAAAGGCAACTATAATGTTAGATTAGATATACATACTGGTGACGAAATCGAGGAATTATCTCAGGCTTTTAATAAAACAACAGAAGCTCTTGCTAAAATAGAGGAAGAAAGAAGAGAAATCGATAACGCTAAAACAGAGTTTTTAAGTATAACTTCTCATGAACTAAGGAGCCCTATGACTCCTATGAAGGCTCAGCTTCAAATGCTTCAGGAAGGGTATTTTGGGAAACTATCAAAGAAACAAAAAGAAAGCCTAGCGATAGTTATAAGAAACGCTGATAGGCTTGACAATATAATCGTTGATTTCCTTGAGGTTTCGAGAATTGAAGCAGCTAGGTTAAAATTCAATTTTAGAGAAACAGATATAGCTCAAACAGTTAAAGAAACAGTTAAACTCATGGAAGCTTCTGCTAAAGAAAAAAACATAAAACTTGTTGTACACCTAGATAAACTACCTGTGATAGAGGCTGACCCTGATCGCGTTAGTCAAGTCCTTAGAAACCTTATCCATAACGCTATAAAGTTTTCAGATGAAAACAGTAAAATCGAAGTCTCTGCTGAGTTGAAAGATGACCATATACTATTTAGTGTTCAAGATTATGGTTGCGGTCTCACACCTGAAAACCAGATTAGAATCTTTGAACCGTTTTATCAAGTTGAAAGTGCTTCACGTAGGAGACATGGTGGAACAGGTTTAGGATTAGCGATATGCCGTGGAATTGTTGAATCACAAAAAGGAAAAATATGGGTGGAGAGTAAACCAGGGAAGGGTAGTAAATTCTATTTTACACTACCTTTAAAACCTGTTAGAAAAATAGAACCTATAAAGATATTGTTCTCTCAAAAGGGGTTGATTGAGAAAAAGATAAAAGAAGAATTTAAAACTATGCTAGGGCCGTTAGGTATTGGAGAGTTTAACGAGTTGAAGAATAAAAACGCTATTAACAAAAACGATTTATTCGAATACATTGATTATCTCACTAGCGAGCATATACTACAACCCGAGAATGGAATAATTTTTAAAAACAGAATTAGTGAAATATTTGGTGAAAAACAAGAAGTTATAAATGAGGAAGAAGATACAACATTTAATTGTTTAAATGAGGAGGGGTTAAAACGAGATTGAGGACGCTTTTGATAATAATGTGTTTAACAGTTTCAGCTATACCTGTTGGAATAATAGCTGGTATACAAGGTTTCCGTGCTTCTTTATGGTTGTTAACGCTTATTTTTGGTGTCATACTTGGTGTCTCTTTTGTTATTTCTTATTTCATCACTAGGCCACTTGAGAGGTTAACAAAAAACATTGACGCAATATCAAAAGGAAAACTTGATGTAAATCTTAACCATGGTGATATCTATGAAATAAATAATCTCACAGATTCTTTAAACCGGGTTATGGCTAGTTTAAAACTAGCGGTGCATAAAGTTGGCGTGAAAAAAGGTGAAATATTTGAAGACGCGGTTAAAACTCAGGAGGCTCTTGAGAAAAAACAGAGAGATCTTTTTAACAGTATTAGAGGATGGGCATGGGAGACCGATGCAAACGGTGTTTACACGTTTTGCTCTGATAATGTTTTAGATATAACTGGTTATAAACCTGATGAAATTGTTGGGAAAAACTTTTTTGATTTTTTACCAGTGGAAGAGGTTAAAAAAGCTAAACAAGTGTTTGATGTAGCTGGTAAGAAAAAAACATCTGTTAAAAACTTTGAAAACTGTTATATTTCTAAAAATGGTGAAAAAAAATATGTTTTAACAAATGCTGTTCCTTTTTATGATGATAATGGTACGTTGTTAGGTTTTAGAGGAGTATATACGGATATTACTTATGAGAAAGAAGCTAAGGAGAAAATAAGAGAGTTGAAAACTGAGTTGTCTAATCTTAAAATGAGGATTACAGAGTTGTTGAATGAACGTGACCGGCGGAGGTTGTTTAAAAGTGAGGGTAAGAAAAAAGTTGATGAGAAATGGTCTGAACATGAGTTTGATTCTGTTTTTATTTTTGATGAAAACGCTAACATCGTTGATTGTAACGAGAACATGTATAAAAGACTAGGATATAGTAAAAGTGAGATGCTTTCTCTTAACATGGCTGATTTTGATGCTCTTGAGTCGAAAAAGGATCTTTTAGACAAGATTAAGAAAGCTAAGAAAGATGGTGCTGTTAGTTTTAAAACTATTCATAAAAGGAAAGATGGATCGGCTGTTCTTGTTCATGAAAACCTGCAGTATATTAAGGATAAGAATGAGTTTAAAGCAATAGTTCGTGAGGATTATTCTCTTAAAAAACCTCTCTAAAACATTTCTACATTCTAGATTTTTTCTAATAAACTAATTTTTTTTGCTACCATAAATTTTTATTGTTTTTCTTGATACCTTGCCGTGTGATCTTGATATGATTAAGGCATCTACGCGTTCACAGGGTATAAACTATGCGATTAGAGAAGTGGTTGTACCTGCGAAGGAGTTAGAGAAAAAAGGTATCGAAGTAATTCATCTTAACATAGGTGATCCCAATAAGTATGATTTTGATACACCAGAGCATATGAAACAAGCAGTTTATGAAGCCATGAATCAGGGGTATAATGGTTATGCTCCATCTGAAGGATATGTAGAACTACGTGAGGCAATTGTTGAACGGGAAAAAAGAAGGAACAACGTTAGTTACCCTCTAGATAACATCTGTATCACTAGTGGTGTTACAGAAGCCCTTCAACTTCTTATTAATGTGTTGCTTAATCATCACGATGAACTACTCATACCTGGTCCAACATATCCACAGTATACACTTATCACACGTTTCAACGATGCTATACCAGTTCCTTATCGTTGTATAGAAGAAAACAGTTGGCAACCAGATGTAGAAGATATTAGAAAAAAGATATCCAGTCATACCAAGGGTATTGTCCTCATCAACCCAAATAACCCCACTGGCGCACTTTACTCTAAAAAAACAATTAAAGAAATCATTGACATAGCAGGTGAACACCGTATTCCAGTTATCTCAGATGAAATATATGACGACATGGTTTTTGATGAAAAACAATACGCAACTGCATCTCTCACAAGAGATGTACCAGTTATAACTTTCAATGGTTTCTCTAAAGTATACCTTGTACCTGGCTGGCGTATGGGGTACATCCTGTTTTATCATAATGGAGAACTCAATGAAATACAAGATGCTTTTATGCGTATAGCACGATCAAGACTCTGTGCAAACTCGATTTGTCAACGTGCATGTATAGCAGCTCTTAAAGGACCACAGGATCATATACAAAAGGTAAACAAAAAACTCCGGGAACGACGTGATTTCTCTTATAAACGCCTTAACGAAATAGAAGGTATTTCTACAGCAAAACCACAAGGAGCCTTCTACATATTTCCAAAAATTGAAACTATAAATCATGGTATCTGGAAAGATGATAAAGAATTTGTCTTGGATTTCTTACATAAAAAACACGTCCTTGTTGTCCATGGCTCTGGTTTCTGTGAAACATATGGTAAAAACCATTTCAGAGCAGTAATACTACCGACACTTGAAACACTTGAAAAAGCATTTGACCGACTTGAAGAATACATGAAAGAAAAACTAAAAACATAAAAAACTAGAAAATCCTTCTTTTCTCCATATAAAGCTTCTGTCTTTTTTACTATCTGTCGAAAGAATATTAAACAACCTACCTATAACAATCAAAATGTGTTTAAAATACCACGAGGTACAAGAGATTTCACACCTGACGAAATGCATAAACGTCGATATATAGAAAACTCTATGAGAAACACGTTTCAAACATTTGGATACAGAGAAATTCAAACACCAATGTTTGAAAACCTAGAGCTTTTCACAGCTAAATCAGGTGAAACAATTATAGAAGAACTCTATGCATTTAAAGATAAAAGCGGTAGAGACCTTGCATTGAGACCAGAACTCACTGCACCGGTTATACGTTTATACGTTGACAAACTCCAAATGAAGCC
>QMTJ01000132.1 GCA_003651045.1 Thermoplasmata archaeon
AAGATAGCTATTCTTCAAAAAATGAACAAACTACTCGCAAAAAGCGAATTAACTGAAGATGATGCTATATTTTTTGGAAAGAAAGTTACTAAAAAGGTTGCTAAAAAACTGTAATTGGAGCCACAATGAAGAGAGCTCGTCATTGATGCAAATATATTATTCTCAGCTTTGATAAAAAAGGGAGTTACTAGAGAATTAATGCTAAACGATGAACTAAATCTGTTTACTCCTGAATACATAATAGATGAATTTTTTGAACATATTTCTGGGATAGAAAACAAAATTCACTCAAGAAAATATCCTCTTGTCAATGTTCTGGAAGAATTATTGACCGAATCAAAACTTAGCATAGTACCATTAGATGATATCAGACCTTATATTGCAGAGGCAAGAAAGATATCTCCAGATCTCGATGATGCATTATATTTTGCTGCAGCTCTAAAACTAAAGTGTGGTATTTGGTCAAATGATAAAAAACTAAAAAATCAGAAGTATGTGGATGTGTATACAACATATGATCTGATAAAAATGCTTTGATGTTAATATAATATGTTGTGCGTCCGTCTTCTAAATTTTGAAAAAAATAAGGAGAGAAAAGTGTTGTAAAGAGGCTTACGGCCTACACCCAGCATAAAAAAAAGATTAAATACTACGTGAGGTATAGTATTATTAATGAATCAAATATTTAGCGTTGTTGTTCACAAAGAAAAAAAATATTATGTTGCAGAATGTCCTGAAGTAGGAACTGTTTCTCAAGGAAAGACAATTGAGGAAGCAATTAAAAATCTTAAAGAAGCGACAGAACTATATTTAGAGGAATTCCCTTTAAAAAAAGTATCAAAACCTTTCATATCATTTTTTGAGGTTACTTTGTATGACAAAGCTTCCAAGGCTGTCCGGGTATGAGATAATTAAGATATTATCAAAATTTGGTTTTCATAAAACCCGCCAGAAAGGAAGCCATGTTATGTTGGTAAAAAAGACAAAGTCAGAGAAAATTGGATGTGTTGTTCCTTTACATGACGAAATTGAAAGAGGGACATTACTTGGGATACTCAAACAAGCAAAAATAAGTAAGGATGAATTTTTAAAAGAGATTAAAAAATAGGGATTTTTTTGTGCATGCGTTTCTGTCTTGCATTTTTATAAAATTTTGTGAAAACATGGTGTTATAAAGAGGTTTACAGTCTACATCCAGCACTAAAACTATTTTTTTGTTAAAATTAGTAAATATTCTTACCACAACTCTGGTATAAAAAAGAGAAAGGAAGATAAGGAGTCCTATAAGTGTTAAAGTTTTTTAGATTTCAAGAAACTGTTGAAACAACTGTTGTAAAATAGGAAAATATTTTAAAAATTGTTTTAGAAACAGCGTATGAAATCCTATTATCCTGTTTTTGTTTCTTGTTTTTTTAACGCCAAAGTTTACAGTGTCTTCATTACAATTCCAGTTGTCAGTTGCTACTACTTTTAACATGTAGTTCCCTTTCTTCAAATAGCTGAAATCAGCTGTGCAGGAGGATTCATGTAGATCTACATCAATTGGGAACCAATGTACTCCACTGTCGTTACTAAGAAAAACGTTATAAAATAGGGTATCACCATCTTGATCTGTACCTGTCCATTGTATGTTGTAAACACCTGGTTTGATTTGTTCCCCAGGTGTGGGGGAATGTATCTTAACCTCTGGAGTATGTAACGAGGCTGTTCGTGTCGCTATTATTTCATCAGTTGATGCCTTCACGATATCTATTCTATTGATATCATCTAAATATTCTACTCTAAAAGCAAAAATTGTTTCATCAACAGGTAGGTCTCCTATATAATCTTGAGAAAACATGAAATCAACATTGAAACCCGCTGTGTCTAGCAATACTCCTTCTTTATTATATGCTTTTATTAGATATTCACCAGTTGATCCCCATTCAACGTCAATGAAACCATTATTTCTTATGTACCATGGGTTTAACTTTACATTATCGTTTTTATCGATAAAACCTGAAATCATTAAAACCTTTGGATCCCTATGTTCATTAAAACGTTGTAGAAGGGTTTTGAAGTTAGGTTTCTTAATCCATGTTTCATTGTCACCGCTAAAAATACGGTTTGTATATCCCATTAAATCCCTAGTTGTAGCTTGGTTCTCTGGTATGTCTATCTTTTGGTTAACCCAGTAACCGATACCTGGATCACCCCAGTAATCTCGTGGCCAATCATAGTTATCAAATAAACCATATGTGTGACCAATCTCGTGAGCAGGTGTACAATCACGCATATTCCAACTAACTAAAACCCCATGCTTATAGTTTCCATTAGGACCACTACGTATAGCTAAACCATCACTGTTAATAATCTGAGGATGAAGCATAAAAACAACTCTGTCATAATTAATATACATGGAAGATAACACTGCGATATTGTAAAGCTGCATTTGAACTCGTAATTTTTCTGTATCGTTCAATACCTGGTAGCTTGCTAAATCATGAACCCATACTTTTTTATTATTACGCATAATTGAAATATTTTTTTTCAGATTGACTCGCCAATCTGTTGTAAGTCCTTTTTCTCTTAGAGGATAAATCGCATTCCACCATGGTACGAGATTATTTTTTAAATAGTTATCAAAACCTGTAGGTCTGTTTTTAAGGTTAAAATCAGCTGGGAAAGCAGGGCCATCTTTAAAAGTAAAAGGTATGAATAATACATAAAGATCATGAGTATATTTTATTTTCATTCTTTTAGTCACCACTTCACATCTATAATCTGCAGGTGGTTTAACAGGTGGATCTGGAGAAAGATAAAGAACAACCTCCCCATCTTTCGATTTTGGGTTATCACCCCAATAATCCCATTGAAACGGGTTACTTGGGAGTGGAGCCCCATAAGTAAACGTTCTTTTTTCATGTGCATTTATTGTAACCGGAGCTGATTTCCAAACTATCTTATTATCTGGATATATTTTAAAAACAAAACTAAAAGTTTTTTGTTGATTATAGTTGTTATGGACTTTTATCTTAATCTGATTCCTCTCCTTATATGGATAACCAAAAATAAACGTGTTTTTACCAGCTACCATATCTAAACTACAATTCCATAGACAAGGGTTAACCCATGGTGTTAGATCATCTCCATAATGTGGATCATCAGGATATACAGTTTGAACAGGTTGAAATAAACATTCAAAAAGCAACCCTTCCCCTGGATGATAATATACATGGATAACAGGTGGATCAGTTTCTTTGTTACCCATTTTATCTTCAGCATTTACTTCAATAAAATTTTCTCCTTCATATAACGTAATCGGAATAGTAAATGTTAAATTATCATAAGGTACCTCAAATGTTTCGTAGTCCGATTCTTCACCATCTGTCCAGGTATGAGTCCACATGAGTTTCACAACACCAGAACCACCATGATCATCAGCATAACCTAATACTTCAAGATCTGGTTCACTAAATTCAGATCCATCTTCAGGGGATGTAATAACTACTTCAGGTGGATCATTATCTTCAGGAACATAATAAACTGTTACAGAATCAGAACCAGAAACACCTTCCACATCATAAAAAGTAACAGTAATTGTATTAGCACCTGGTGCTAATGGCCCTATATCAATACTGAATTCATAATACGCGGTAGGGTCAATTTCCTCTTCACCAGTTTGTGAGCCATCCTCCCATTCCCATAGCCATTCCCAATAAGCCATATAGATTTCACTTGCTGCATAACCTTCAACGACAATATATGGATTTGTAACCTCAGATCCATCATCAGGACTAGTAATCTCAACATTTGGTGAAAGCAAATTTAAAGTAGATGATTTTTCACCAATAGATGTAATTCCGATATTGTTTTGACTAACAGATATAGAACTGAAAACACTAGTTATAAACAAACTACAAATAAAAATACCAATTAATTTTTTCTGCATAATGTTTTCCCCCATAAAAAGAGTATTTTTTAAATAAATAGAATGTAACATTTTGTTATTAAATATTTCCTTAACACCTGTGAACTCATATAAAAAATTATAAAAACATCAAATAGGTAAAGAATAGGAAGTGATACTACGATACAGTTATCTACTTTTTTTATCTAAACATGTGACGTATAAAGTTTTTCCAACACCCTATATCATTGCGTGATTTATGTTCTTCTATCTTAAAACACCATGTAGGCCCAAC